>JBIKZY010000238.1:0-2943 GCA_044354475.1 Phycisphaerales bacterium | reverse complement strand
GGCGAAATCACGCCCGTGTACTTCGGAAGCGCTATGAATAACTTCGGTGTGCAGCTGTTGCTCGACGGTTTCTTAGCGCATTCGCAGGGACCCGGTCCGCGACGCTCCGGCGACCGGATGGTGATGCCTGAGGATCCTGCCTTCAGTGGATTTGTGTTCAAGATTCAGGCGAATATGGACCCGCGCCACCGCGATCGCATTGCATTTGTGCGCGTGGTGAGCGGTGGATTTGAGCGAGAAATGACCGTGCTCCATGTGCAGAGCGGGCGCAAGATCAAGCTCAACAATGCGCAGCGTCTCTTTGGCCGCGACCGTGAAACGGTGGACGAAGGTCTTGCCGGTGACGTAGTTGGCATCGTCGGCCATGACTCGCTTGGTATCGGTGACACGCTCACCACGGATCGAAGCATTTGCTACAACGAGATGCCGTCGTTCGTGCCGGAGTGCTTCTCATACATTCACAATCCGAGCGCTGGTAATGCGAAGAAGTACGCGCTCGGTTTGAAGCAGTTGCTGCAAGAAGGCGTGGTGCGGCAGTACCACATGCTCAGCGGTCCGGGTGGCATGGTGCGGCGTCCCGTACTTGCTGCGGTTGGGCCGCTGCAGTTTGAGGTGCTGCAGTATCGAATGGAGAGCGAGTACAGCGCGGAATGCCGGTTGGAGCCGACGCGTTGGAAACTGGCGCGCTGGTGGAAGAAGGACGGTGCACCGGCGGACTTCCATCCGGAGGTCTTTGCTGACGCAAGCCTCGCCGAAGATCACGAGGGTCGCCCGATGGTGCTCTTCTCCGACGAGTGGCCGATGCGCTACTTCACGCAGAAGAACCCCGGCGTGGAACTTGGGACCGCGCCGTTTACAGGGCGGTGACGTGCATTCAAAATCTGCCTGCGCTTTCGCCGAACTTCGGGCGGCGAAGCGAGGTCGTGGTACGGTGCCCGGTCGTCGCAATCCATGGCGGAAGATCAACCCGAGTAGTCAATTTTAGTTTGTTTATGATCTTTATTTGACTATTTAGGATCTTATAGTATCCTTGTTTTATGAACAGTGAAACCACCTTGCTTCAGTTGGTGTCCCGCCGTGAGTCGATCGGCATGCCGATCGCGATCCTTTCGGCGCGGAGCGGTGTCAAGGAGCCAACCGTCAAGCGCATCCTGGGTGGTCGTGCGGCACAGGCATCATTCGCTCACGTGGCCGCCGTCGCGGAAGCGCTCGGCACGCCGATTGGCTTCGCTGCCGTCGACCCAGATCAGTTTCGCAGGGCGCAGGCGCGTACCAAGGCTGAGCAGATCGCGCGGATGGTGCAAGGCACCAGCGCGCTTGAGGGCCAGGCAGTCGATGGCGCGGACTATCAGCGGTTGATCGAACGAACCACGAATGATCTTCTTCGCGGGTCCAAAAAGCGTCTCTGGTCTGCATGATGGTGTTCGGTCCGCTGCTTCCCGGTCAGACGGCGATTGATGACCTATCTGGTCTGCGATTAAGAAAGATTCGTACCGTTGCCGAGCTCAATGCCGCGGAGTCAGAAAATATCCGGCGAGCGATGGTGCGGTATTTGACTGCTCGCCCATCGCCACGCCTTGCACCGTTCACATTTGAATGGCTGCTGAAGTTGCATGGGCAGATGTTTGGACGTGTGTGGACTTGGGCGGGAGTCACGCGTCGTCGTGATCTGAACATTGGTTCAGCGCCGCACATGATTGCGATTGAGTTGCACGGTTTGGTCGACGACCTTTCTGCATGGCATCAATCAACAATGCCAATAATTGAGCAGGCGGCACGGCTGCACCATGCGTCGGTCCGCATACACCCATTCCAGAACGGTAACGGGCGGTGGGCGCGACTGCTAGCGAACATCTGGCTGCGACGACACGGAGAGGCACCCGTTGAGTGGCCCGAAGCAACGATCGGATCCGTGAGTGCCATCCGCAATGAATATCTCATGGCTGTTCGCGAGGCGGACCGCGGGGAGTATGGTCGATTGATTGCCATGCACGTTCGGTTCGGTGGTACCTAGACGGGGTTACGTGCGCATGTGCGCAAATTTTTTAGTTGGATGACTCGGCAGCACTAAGGATTATTCTTAAATGGCAATATCCTTTCTATGCATATTGATCCCTTGTACAAAGACGCTATACTCTCTCGGTGGTGACCCCTTGGTCTACGAGAACAGTTCGATGCGCACGGTCGTTTGTGGCTGTGTTACTACTCATTTCTGTGGTTTTCAGTGCCTTTGGGGTAGCCCCTTCTCCAGCCACCATCGCGCGGTGGGCAGGGATTGTGGTTAACACTGTTGAGCGCTATCCCTGCGAATCGTGCGGATGCGGTTGCGCTGGGGCTTCGGAATGTTGGTCGGCATGCTGCTGCAATACCCCGCAAGAGCGGCTCGTTTGGGCACTTCGGCGTGGCGTGATGCCGCCCCCGGTAGCGCGGTTCTCGGAATCGCAGTGGATCGCGGCAGCGAACATCGTGAAGCCAGGCAGCGCGACCTGCGGAGCGTGTGTGGCGCGCATCCAAGTAGGCCTGCGGAATGGAATTGCGTTGGCACAAGCCAGTTCTAGCGAAGAATCAGCAGCAATAGCATGCTGCGCAAAGCCAGCCTCGTCAGGAGTTGAATCCGATTGCGCAGTCCCAAAGCTCAGTGGTAAGCGCCCTGACCGCGCCTCTGAATCGCATGGGGCATGTATCTCTGCACTCGGTTGTAAGGGGCTGACGCCAGTCATTCTGATTGCATTTGTGCCCGCGATGACCACCACAGTCACGATCATGGTTGTTCCGTCCGGAGAGCCTGAGCCAACCCTTTCTGGCTGGTCTGAGCCGTTTGGCCGCACCAACCGCGCGCTCGATATTGCCTCTCCGCCTCCGCGGCTCTAAGGCCCCACATCATCAGTTCCTCGTAGAACGGGTTCCGCCTGCTCTATGGATCGTCCCGTGATTGCCACCATT
>JBIKZY010000237.1:0-2988 GCA_044354475.1 Phycisphaerales bacterium | reverse complement strand
GGCGAAGCAGATGCTTCGCTCGCTGGCGAGCTTGGAAGCCGAGTGGGTAGACGAAACTGAGCCCTTTTCTGAACTCGTGGGTTCGCCGTTGTCCGACGGCGGGCCCACGGTTGTTTTTGGGGTTTGCCGCGCGATCGTGGACTGAGCTGTCGCGAGTAGTCCCGCTGTTGCAAACAGTCCCAGGTCGGTTCGATCAATCCTGCCTAACTCGTTCAGTCGTTGAAGCCGCCGATGTAGGGCATTGGGCTGTTGCCACTTGGGCTACCAAACCAGGCTCCGTTGCCCATCTCTTCTGCGTAATACGACGGAGTCAGTCCCCAGTTCACCATATCTCGATTGCCGGCAACAGTTCCGTTCGACATTCCGCCGCCGCCACCGTTGCCACCGGATGTGCCACCTGGTTGCCCGATCGGCGGGGGATACCCCGGGCCGTAGTGATGCATCACCACGTTGTTGCCGTACGGAGTCACGAATTTCGCTTGCACGTACCCGGGAGTTTCGCCATTCTGAATCGGCGGACCACCGCCACTGCCAACCGCTGCCGCTGCCGTTGGGCCCACCATATTCATGTGATATTCAGGCGCGAGGGCTGCATTTTCAGAGTCTGTTCGTGAAACCTCTCCACCCGCGTGGTTGTACCCGACACCCCACGGAACGCCATTCCTGGTTTCGCCTGTCACGCCCGAATCGCCGTACCCGGCGGCTTGCCCTTGTTGCCCCTGCTGCCCTTGCCCCTGTTGACTGTTGCCCGCGCTTGGCTGCCCGCCGCCTGCTCCGTAGCCATACCCACCGCCACCGGACTGCGGCTGCAGAACCGTGGCCGGGCTGATCGGGGCAAGTACCAGGGCGATGGTGGCGATTGTGAAGTTCATGGTGGTATTCATCGGCATCGGGAGGTCCTCTGGCTAAAAGCGTAGCATCCGCGCCTTCCCATGCGAATCGTCGTTGCTTGTGATCATGCTGGATTTCTCTTGAAGCAGGAGATGCTTCCGGTCATTCGTGCCCTTGGCCACGAGGTGACCGATGTCGGCACGCACACCACCGCCTCCGTGGACTACCCCGATTATGCGGTTGCCGGTTGCAGCCTGGTGGTTGATGGCCGCGCCGATCGCGGCATCCTGTTCTGCGGCAGCGGCGTTGGCATGAGCGTTGCCGCCAACAAGATTCCGGGCATCCGTGCCGGGAATGTGGAAGACCATTATTCCGCCCACCAGGGCGTTGAACATGATGACATGAACGTGCTGGTACTCGGCGGTCGGACGATCGGTCTAGCGGTCGCTGAGGAACTGGTGCGTGCCTTCTTGGGCGCTCACTACACGGGTGAGGATCGCCATGCGCGACGCTTGCTCAAAGTGCTTGAGATTGAGGCCAATCCGGAACGGTTCCGGGCCATGGCCACTGGACATACGGTCAACACCGGCGCGGCTGGTGTTCCCTCCCCACGGGTTTGACACTCACTTCACGGCGCGCTCAGCGCGCAGGAGATTGCTCGATGCGTTGCTTCGCATGTACTGCTTCCACTATCGCTTCCATGTTGGTCTGCTCATCCGTGTTGGCGCAGGCGCCAGCCGCCCCAGCGAGTGCTGATTACACCACGCTCCCACCCGAGCCAGTTGAAACGCAGAAGCAACTGGAAGCCGCCAAGGTTTCCATGATGCAAGCTGTTGAAACTGCAGAGAAGGCAATGAGCGGACAGTCGCTTGCTGGACGCGCGATCACCAAGGATGGCGTGGTGACCTCCTATGAAGTGATCCTGACCTGCAACGGGCTCCAGAAGCGCGTGCTGGTTGATGCCGTGAACGGCAAAGTCACCGGCGCGGTGGTCACTATGCCTGCAGCCGTGGCCAAGGCGCTCGAAAAGACCAAGGGTGGCGTAGTGCGCGAAGCCGCCATGAATCCCGCTGCTGAGCCTCCGGTGATCACCTGCGCCGTCTTTAAGGACGGTCAGCGTCACGACGTGGTGGTCAATGCCGTGGATGGCAGTATCGTGAGCGACACCATGATGAGCAGATTCCCAGGCGACGCGTTTACAGGTCAGATCGTCACTCTTCCCAGCGGTCTCCAATATGTGGACCTCAAGGAGGGCACTGGCGCCACTCCGGCTGACAAGAATGCGGTTGTCAAAGTTCACTACACCGGTTGGCTTGTTGACGGCAAGAAGTTTGACTCGAGCGTTGATCGCGGCGAGCCAGCATCCTTCGCGCTCTCCGGCGTGATTCCTGGATGGACCGAAGGCGTTGGCTCAATGAAGGTCGGCGGCAAGCGCAAGCTGATCGTTCCGTACATGCTCGCTTACGGCGAGCGTGGACGTGGTCCGATTCCTGCGAAGGCGACGCTGGTCTTTGACGTTGAACTGCTGGAAGTGCCGAACGCACCGCAGCAGTAAGTTGCCATTGAACTGAGAACAACGCCGCGCGCGTTCCGATGTTCGGGACGCGCGCGGTGCTTTTTGATTTGCTGTGTTGAGTGGTACTGTCACTCGCAGAGCGGGCTCACGGATTCTTAAAGACTTCGTCAGCCTGCTTGGAAACTTCTTTCTGATATGCGTCGGACTTCGCCTTGGTGCGCACGGCTGCGTCGCGCGCCTTGCCGAGTGCTGATCCGCTCTCCCAGTTTGGGTCGCCGGGCGTGGGGTCTGTTGCTGGATCGCGATTTGCAGTGGCAGCGGGCGCGGCCTCTTGCTGGGCTGGGGCTGCTACCGCCGGGCGTGGCGTCATTGGTTTGCAGGCCACCAAAGTGGAGCAGCCCGCAAAGATCACCAAGAGCACAGTGGATGCGGTCTTCATGGGCGGCATCGTACGTATGGGCGGTACAGTGACCATGTGACACAAACGCAGCAATATGCAGCCATCTTCGACCTGGACGGCACCCTGGTGGACAGTTTTGACGCGCACTGGCGTTCATGGCATGCCATGTGCGCTCAGCACGGCGTGAACCTACCGCGCGAACTCTTTGTGCGTAGCTTTGGCATGCGCAACGATCGAATTG
>JBIKZY010000070.1:0-10824 GCA_044354475.1 Phycisphaerales bacterium | reverse complement strand
ATCGGCCTAACTCCGGCTACGCTTCACGCCCCATGAATACAGCAGGACTGATGCAAGGTAAGAAGGGTCTCATCGTCGGCATCGCCAACGATCGCAGCTACGCAACATTCATCACTGAGAGCCTTCTTAAGGCCGGCGCGCAGTGCGCGTTCACGCACCTGCCCGGCGAGAAGATGGAACGCCGCTGCCGCAACGCCCTCACCGAACTTGGCCTCACTGACCCATGGCTCATGCCGATGGATGCTGGCAGCGATGCTGACCTTGATGCGGTGTTCGCCAAACTCAAGGCTGACTGGGGCACTATTGATTTCGTCGTCCACTCGATCGCGTTTGCTGACAAGAGCTGGCTTGAGAAGGGCAAGTTCTGCGCCACGCCGCGTCAAGTGTTCACGCAGGCGATGGACATCAGCGCCTTCACCTACCAAGCCATGGCCGTGCGCGCCGCAGACCTGATGCCCAACGGTGGTGCAATGATTGCGCTCAGTTACTACGGCGCTGAGAAGGCTGTCCCCGGCTACAACGTGATGGGCGTTGCGAAGGCTGCGCTCGAAGCCACCAACCGCTACATCGCCATGGAACTTGGTGCCAAGCAGATCCGCGCCAACGTCATCAGCGGTGGACCGCTCAAGACGCTCAGCGCGATGGCTGTCGGCGGCTTCGGCGAAATCCTCGGATGGGTTGAGAAGAAAGCACCGCTGCAACGCAACATCACCGGCGAAGAAGTCGGCGACACCGCGCTCTTCTTGGTGAGTGACCTTTCCAAGGGCATCACTGGTCAGTGCATCTATGTTGATGCGGGCTATTCGATCATGGGCCTGTGAACAACAGCGCGGCGATCTCTCTTGATCGCCGCGCGTGCTTCTCAGCGGCGCCCACCGCCACCGGAACGACCGCCACCACCAAACGATCGTCCGCCGCCACCGGAGCGGCCGTATCGACCGTAGTTGGAACTTCCACCGCCGCGATTGCCGGCGCCATCGAAGTCATCGCCACGATCGCCGCCCCATGAATTGCCGCTGCTGCGATAACCAGAATTCCCTGCGTTTCCGGCATCGCCGCGATTGCCGTTAAATCCATCGCCGCCCTGCTGCCAACGGTCAGACATCGACGAACGCCAGTCGCCGTCCGTTCGGGTGGCACGTTGTTGGTTCAGTTCAGAGACTGCGCCCGCGTTGGTCGCGGCGCTCCATTGTCCGTTGCTGTACTTCTCCCATGATCCGCCGGAGCCGCTTTGGTCTCGGTACACCTGACCGTCACGCGTTGAATACACATTGTTGCCTGTCGCCACGGTGGTGTTGCCATCCGTATGTGCAACGCCCCATGTTCCGTTGTCGGTCTTCACGCCCGCCGCGGTGACTTGATTTCCGGTGGCGGTACTGCCGGCCGTTACTTTGCCTGCCTCCACGGTGTTGCCGTTCGGGCCGCCAGCTTCCGCAGCACGACCAGTTGCGTAGTTACCCGTTTCCGGGTTGTAACCCGCAGCGCGTGCGCCCTCCGCCCACTGGCCGGTGTACGCATTGTCAACATAGCCACGCTGCCCAGCGGCGCGCGCGCCCGTCGATGAGTTGTACGCCGATGCAGTACTGCGTTCCCACGCACGACCGGTCCACGCGTTGTAGCCCGCGCTGGTGCGCGTCACTGCGTTGACATCGCCCCAGTGTTGATACACATTGCCGGTGGTGGCAGCCCAACCACCCGGACCCCACGCTGCATAGCCGTGCGGCCCGTAGGCACCCGCGTATGGGCCCCAATATGGATACGGTCGGTAGTAGTAGTAATCATCATCCATGGCCCAGCCCATGCCGTATGCCATACCCCAGCCCATCCATGGGTTGTAGGCGGGATTGGTTGCGTATCCATAGGTCAGCGGTGCAGCAACCCAGGTGTCGCCGATGTACGGGTCGTACACATAGCCCGTTCCGTACACCACCACTTCGTCTTGCACATACGCGCCGAAATATCCGGGGGTGTAACCCACCAAGACAAACTCTGCGGTGCTTCCGTAAATGCGCACGAACGTGACGTTGTAGTACGGACTGGTTGCAGGAATTGAATAGATCGCTGGCGGAACCCATGTTGCCACAATCCATGATCCATCAAGAGCGTTCGATGCAAACCACACGCCGTCCTTGATGGCGTACCACGAAGTTGGCGAAACCATAAAGGTTGGAACCGATGCGTTCGATACCGCTTGCAGCGTGGTATCTGCAACGGCCACCATCACCGGAGTGCCGCCAACAATCTGCGGCTTCGGCATGGTCTGCGTGCGTGGTACGCGCGCCATTTGTGGAATGGCGTTGGAGATCATCGCTTCTTGTGACTGTGCCGTGCCGGGGACCGAAGCGAGCACGTTCTCCTTCGCGCTATCCGTTGGGATCATGTGGAAAGCCGCGGGGAGATCTGCAGCAGCCCAGTACGCCCAGGGGCCCTGCATCGAAGGCGCACCGAACCATCGCCCAGAGATAAGAACAAAGTGGATGCCGCTGGATGTCACTCGAAAGATGTTGCCGCTGGTGTTGGAAACAAACTCCAGGCCACTGCTGCCGAGGGCCTCCCACTTGGGCGCGCCGTCAGTGACGATGACTTCCGCTGGCTGGGTAGAAACCACGATGCTGGGAACTGATGTTGCGAGCGACGCCACTGGAATGGCGGGCGTTGCGGGTGCGGCGGCGGAACCCGCGGTGGCTGTAGCGGCGGGCGTTGTGGTGGAAGTTGATGCAGGAGCAGGTGCCCCCGCAAGCAAATTCACCGCTGGTTGCGTAGCAGCCCAAGTTGCAGCGGCGGCAAGATCGGCATTCCCTGCAGCATCGCTAACGGTCCACGGACCGGCGAGCGTCTTTGCAGTCATCCATCCATCGGCGATCTTCAACCACCACGCGCGCGCACTGTCACGCGCAAGAAGCATCTGCGTATTGATCACGCGCTCCAGTTTCGTTCCTGGAATCTCCTGCAGCGCGGGCTTGCCTTGCACCAACACTAAGACGGTCGGTACGGAAGCAATGGTGATCGCCGGCGGAGCATTACGCAGCGGCGCGGCTTGCACACGCGGTGCTGTTGCCATGGTCGGCACCGCTGCCTCCAAGCGATCAAGCGAAACCATCACGGATCGAGCCCCACCCTTGGCCTGCATCGCCGCTTGCATGGCGGCCTCGGCGGCGGGGTCTTCCGGGAGAGAAACTCCAGTCACCGTCAGGCGCGTCAACTCCACCATGCGGGTCATTCGATTGACTTCCGTGGAAGCTGTGAACGAAAATGTTCCGTAGGTCAGGGTCTTGCCACCAACTGGTCCGCGCGAGAACGCGCATGTACCGGCCAAGGTGCGCGCATCCCACGACTCCAATGTCGGTGGGTACACCGTGACCGTGAATCCACCCGACTCAAAAATGCGCGGCCACGCATCGGCAGCCGATGCCGCGGCCGTCGGAACAGCCGGCGCAACCGGAACAGCCGCGGCCGCCCCCGTCTGACTGGCGGCTACGGCGCGCGAGGCGCATGCAGTTGCAATAGTTGCAACCAGAACCGACATGCACATACGACTGAATAGGAATGATTTCATTGGTGTTCTTTCGGATTCGCGTGACCAGCAGGGAATGACCGCCAAACGCGGTGCCGCCCCTACGAACTGACATCCTAACTGCCGTTTCTCCACCACCCCGCCGCGGTTATAATCCCCCACGCACTGCATGCGTAGCTCAGCTGGATAGAGCATCGGTCTTCGAAACCGAATGTCGTTGGTTCGAATCCAACCGCGTGCGTTTCTGATTTGCCTGATTCGTCTCGCTCGCCTGTTGCCCCACATGACTGTTCGCAAGACCCCTGGCATTCGTGTGGAGCCCGTTCGCAACGGGCACGGAATTGTGGCGCTCAAGGCGTTCCGACCCGGCGACCTGGTGTGCGCCATCAAGGGCACCATCGTCAGTAGCGATCAAGTTTGGAAATACTGGGACACCAATCCGCGTATGGCCGCCAACTGCATGCGCTACGACGCGGATCGATACCTGAACCCCGAAGGCGAGGTTGGCGCATTCGCCAACCACTCATGCCAGCCGAATTCGTTTGTCCTGAAAGAGGGACGACGCTTAGTGATTCGCGCCATCAAGCCAATCGCCGCGCATGACGAAGTCACCCACGACTATGCGACGCTGATTGGCGCTGACGATGTTTGGAAGATGCGCTGCAACTGCGGCGAATCACGATGCCGCAAGACCGTGCAGAGCTTTCACAAACTCCCGGCCGGAACGCTGCGCCGCTACAAGGCGCTTGGTGCAATTCCCGATTTCATTCTTGACACCCTCTGAGCCCCGCGAGACGGTCGCGCTATCTGCGCCCCACCGCCTCACGCCGAGCCATTGTTCCGTGTTCCGTAGTCGTTGATACTTAGCGACCGCCAGGGAATCCGCCCATTGGGCCGTTCATGCCACCCATTGAGCCGTTCATTCCTGGTCCCCACGCATCGAACGGATCAGGAACCGCGGTTACGTTGGATTGCGTTGCCGCTGGGGTAGAAGCGGTTGGTGCAACCACTGGCATCTGCGCATCATCCGGGATCCAGTCATTGTCAACATCCAGCGCAAGTCCTGAACGAATCTCGCAGATGTCAATGAGGCCGTTGCCATTCATGTCCTGTGCAAATCCAGCGCTGACTTCGTATCCGTCAGGCAAACCATTGGAATTGCAGTCAGGATCGCAGGAATCAGGGACGCTGTTGCCATCGCGATCGGAGATCCAACCCATGGCGATCTCTTCCTCGTCAGACACACCGTTCTGATTGCAGTCACCGAAGCACGATGTATCAAAGACGTTGCCATCACCGAACGCGAAGTCTCCGCCCAAGGCGAATGCTTCAGCGCCGCACAGACGGCTGGATGCAATGCGCACACCAGCGCCGCGGCTGAAGAGGCTGCGGGCCTCGTCACTGTAATTACCAGTGAAGGTGCACCGCGAAACATCCGCGATCCCACCCAAGAGATACACCGCGCCGCCCGACTCAATGGAGCGGTTGCGGTTGAAGTCAGTGCCATGCAATTCAAAGGTGGTGTTCTCACCAAACACAGCACCGCCCCAGGCGCCGCTGCGAGTGGAATTGTCCTCAACGGTGCACGCCAAGATGGAGACATTACCACCCTTGCTATACAAGGCACCGCCGAAAGTAGCTGAGATATTGTGTCGGAAAGTGCACGCAACAAAGCTTGGCGAACCACCTTCGTTGCTCACTGCACCGCCGGACTTCTCGCTGCGGTTGTCATCAAACTTGCAACCACTGAAGGTGCCCAAGCCGTCGCGCATGATGACACCGCCGCCTTGATTACCTGCGATGTGTGAATCGCGCACATCAAAGGACACGCCGTCAAAGATCATGCCAGTGCCAGTTTCGCCACGACCACCGACCACGGAAATGCCGGTCACGGAAATCCGCTGCTCAGCATTGCCGCTGAAACTCAACACGGCGCCGCGACCAAAGCCACGAACAACCGTGACATCTGATCCGGCTCCAGTAATTGTCAAGGACTTGCCGTCCACCACCACTGCACCCACATAGGTTCCTGGGGCAATCCGAATGGTTGCGCCATTGTTGGCAAAGTCGGCGGCGGCTTGGATAGACGAAGCCTCGGTGGGCACGTCAATCACGCCATCGTCCAGAGCATCAAACGCCACGGCAGGTCGAATGAACTCGGCGCTTGCACCGCGCGTAAAGAAACCACCGCGCATGGCGATGAACACTGCAGCCAGTAAGAAAGTGCCAATACCGGCACTGGTGGCTGCGTGGGTTCCGAAGTGGCGGACCGTTGAGGTTGATGCGATGCGTTTCATGCGGGAACTCCTGAGTGCGGGGCGAGAATTTCGCTTGGCGCAGAGGACTGTCGGTTCTGCAGAGGCAAGACCGGAGCAAACAAGCAGAATTCCGTTCACAATTCGAGTAATTCTGCTCTCCCGAGGGCCCATTTCGGCATCTGGCGCCCGCTGCGTAACAAATTACCGACCACCTACACTGTCAACGTGCGTCCGAAATGGTTGCTCGCTCTCCTGTTCGCCACCGCGCTCGCCGTCACGGTGTTGCTCGCTGGCTGTGGATCCGGAGCGAACCCCCGCTTTGACGCGTTGCCTGGGCCAATCAGCACCCTCGACTTGGCGATCGCTGCTGCCGATGAAGCCGCGCCGCTCAGCGCCGACGAGTGGGCATCGCTGGAATCAATGCATGACCATTACCTGACCGACTTCGACCGCCTCCGCGTTGAGGCGATCGCTCCGCTTGTGCGCGAAGTCCGTGCGCGTGAGGAGTCCGAGTGGGTTGGCGACCTGGAAACGCTGGGCCGATTTTCACGCAAGCACGCTGTCGTCCTTGGCCGCATCAAGGCACTCGACGATCGTTTCACTGCTGATGTGTCCGAAGCATTCACTACACGAGCGTCGTTCGTCGATCGCGTGACTAGCCGCCGTGCCATTGATCGCAGCGCTCGCATTATTCAGGGTCTCTCTAACGGCGACGACCGCACGCCAACCATGCTGGACCTTGAGCCGTCAGTACGCGCGCTGGGTCTCGACGCCACAGAACGGGCGGCAGTGGAACCCGCACTCGCCGAGTACCGCCGCGATCTGGCGCGCGCTGCGGAACAACTTGCCGCTGCACAGGTGGCCTTGCCGGCAAGCAAACTTGCCGCGCTCAATAGCGCGGGTGTCAGCGCGGAAATGGTCAAACAACTCGCCGCGCACGCCAACGAAAGCGATGCTGCGCGCGACGCACACAATCAAGCTGCCGAGGCACTTTCCGCCGCCGAGCGCGTCGGCATGCGCCCCATCGCCCGCGCCTTTTCCCAAGTAGACGAAGCGAATCGCCGCGGACTGGCGGCCATTGCCGCTGCACTGCCGCCCGAGTCCGGCGCCCGACTCACCGCCGACGATGAACGCCGCCGTACCAGCACCGATCCATACATCGAAGGCGGACGCTTCATGCTGGATGTCTACGCGCGCCACCCACTGGTGCGAAGCGGCCGCGCCAGCCAAACACGCAACGCCGTTGAAGATGCCCGCACCGCACTTGCCGCGGTATCGCGCCTGAAGATTCAGAACGAACGCGCCCGACTCAGCGCGGCTGACCGAGGAGAAGCGCTTGCCGATGACGGCACCAAGGCGCGCCTCGACGCGGAGCAAACCAAAGCAGTGGCGATCTTCAAGAAATTGCGCGCCGCCGCCGAGCGCGAGATCGATGACGGTACCCAAGCGCTTCTGGATAAATCCATTGGCACCACCTCCGATGAAATGCGTGAACTGCTCACTCCCATGTTGGGCGCGGGCAATGCAGACCGAGTGGTTCGCGCGGCTGGCCGTGGGATCTTCCGAAGTTCCCGAGAGCGCACAGAAGTCCCATGGAATACTGACCACTCCATCGCCGAGCAATTGCTGCTTGCGCCCGGTATGGACCATGCAGCATTTCACCTCGCTGCGCGCGCGGTGGGCGCCAAAGACGATGATCCCATGGTCGAGCAAATCTGGGATCGACATCAAGCCCGCGTTGATGCGCTCATGGTGCGCCAGCGTGAGCAGTTGCGCGCCCTTGAAGCCAAGTCATCGGAGGCCGCCAACCGCGCCACTGAAGATCCAACTGTGTTTGAACGTTCGCTCGGTGATTATTTGCAATCACTGCTCGCCGCCGATGGGGAACGGCGCCAAGCCGATGATGAAACGTTCCGCGAAGTTGCTATTGCCATTGGCCTTTCGGAAGATGACAGTCGATTTGTTCTGGCTCGAGCGGTCTCCGCTTCTCGCCGGGCATCGCTTCCCTGGCAGCGCTTTCGGCAAGCGTGGCTCCTTGGTCCACTGTGGGAGTCAGATGCCGATCCAATATCAGCGGCGCTGATGCTGGAAAATGAGGTCGAACGCAACGCCGCATTAGTGTTGCTGACTGCGCATGCTGAGCGCCTGCGAACCAGTGCCGATGAAGCGCGCCGGGTCGGACTGGAAGCGCTCCGCGATTTCCTCCTGTTTGGCGTGCGTGCCAAGCGCGATGGCAAGGACGGCAGTCCCGAGTCCTTCCGCAACGCCCCAGAAGTGCGCGGCATTGTCACACGTGTCCATCAGGCTGGAAAGGCGCGACGCCAATCGCAGCGAGACGCCATCGCTTCGATTGCAGTGATGGACCAAGCGCTTGGCGAACGACTGACCGCCGGGTGGTTGAACGCCACGTTCCCGCAGTTCTTTGCGGAGGGACGTGCACGACGCGATGCGGCGGACCTTGCTGATGCAGGCAGTCCCCCCACTGCAAGTGATGCAGCGACCGCAGTCCTTGATGGTGGAATCGATCGTTGGAAAATTGTTGATCAAGACATGATCCGCCGTCTCACGGAATGGCAAGATGCCCGACGCGAAACCCCTGCGCCTTCCGACGGCGCCGAGTTAGTGACCGCAGCGGCCACCGATCCAGAACTTGCTGCACTCCGCACCCTGCGCGACGAAAACGCCTGGCGACTCCTCCGTATGGCAGCTTCCGCGCAAGGCCAAGCCCCGGACGCGCGCATGCGCAACGATGATGGCGCGGGCGCAGTGCCACGTCCAGCAACGTGGGCGCCGTGACCGTTGGCAGCCGCTGATCATTCCCTGTTTGCCAGGCGACACCCTTACTTGCGATCGCGTCCCGGCGCTTGTCCATGCGTGCCAGCGCCCTGCACCACATCGTCCACCTTCTTCATGATGAATAGGTAGTTGAATCCGCGCAGATAGAAGTTCTCTTCGACGGCGGTCTTGCGCCAGTTGCCCTTCTCTAGTTTCTGATTCTGCCGCACCACGCAAATGATGTCCACCGGCACAAACAGTTTGCGCATCATGGCGAACAATTCAAAACCAATCGGCATGAATGTGCCAGCGCCGCTGCCAGTGGGTGCACCCTTTTTCTTCTTCCAGCTATCGCTCACATAGAGACCCAAGTAGCGACGATTCTTCATCACCCGGTGACACTCGGAAATGACTTTGGTCATCGCCGCGTAGTACGCCTTGCCGCCGTCATCGCCGGCAGCGTCAAGCTTGCCGATGCAACGCGCATCATCGGAATACTCAATATGCGTGGAGTACGGCGGATCCAAGAACACAAAGTCCACGCTGCCATCTTCCAGGGGCAACTTGCGCGCATCGGCTTGCAGAATGTCCTCGCGGCGCGGCACTAGGTCATAGCCCTTCACGGGGCGACCAATGCTCTTGCACACATCAATCGTGGTGCCACTGCCGCACATCGGGTCGATCACGCGGTCGTTCTCGCGCGAGTAACGCATCAGCAATTGCCAGATCACCCACGAAGGCGTTGCGCCCGCGTAATCCTTGTCGCCCTGCATGGTGTGGCGCCTGCCGTCGGCGTCCGTCCAGTCGTAATGCTGGCTTGGGTACTCCCACAGCGTTGTTGGCATCACCTGCAGCGGCGGTCGAGTGACGCGGGCCGCCCCTTCAGTGCGACCAAAGCGTGCAGGACGATGAGAAGAACCGGGGCGGTCAGGACGAGGCATGTGGCGAGTGTAAATGGTTACCGGCGCGCCAAACCGAGCGAACAATGACGGAAGTGCGTGCGTTGTTGGATATACTCACCCACCCGTGCACCGAAACCTCCGATTCCTGCTTGCACTCATCACCGTGACCCTCGTCGCGGCGGGTGGAGTTGGTCTTCGAGCGCTGCATCTGACGGCCGAATCAACTGCCGGGCACGCCCGCGTTGCCTGCGCAAGTCACACGGATCACGCTCACCACGCCGATCCGGCTCGTAGCGCTAGCGATCACGGCAGTGGTGATCACGATGATCATGATGATCATGATGGCCATGATGGCCATGATGGTCACGACGACCATGCTGCTGTCCCACACCAGCACGACGAATCCACCTGCGCCACTTGCGAACTGCTTCTAACGCTCGCAACGACTACAGGTGCTGATGCGCCTGTTCCAGCCTTCCACGCGCTGGTCGCCGTTGCCAGTTGGCCGGCACCGGCGGTCAGTGCTGCACCGCTGCCGATCCCGGCGCTCGCGGCTCGACCACCCCCAACCTGCTGACCTGATGTGCCGCGTTGCCTGAAGGGCAATGCCGTCCGGCGCTCGTGCGCACGGACACTTCTATGCACACATTGCGTTTCTGCACCAGCAGAGCGCTGAAGGTTGTTATCCATATGCATTCTCGCGTCGGCTGCAGAGCAAACCGCTCGGCATTCACCATCATTGAGTTGCTGGTTGTCATCGGCATCATTGGCGTCCTCACCAGTGTGATGATTCCGGCGATCTCAAGCGCGCGGCGCACGGCGCTCGCAACAGCAGATCTCTCGAACCTCCGCGGACTCACCGTGGCACACCTTGCCTACATCAACTTGAACGACGAACGGTTTGTCGATGTTGGACTTCCGCATGGTTCGTTTGCCAATGCACAGAACTCGTTTGTCGAACGGCTCCGTCCGTACTTCGGTAACAGCCCGATTGCGCTGAAGAGCCCGCTGGATCAAAGTCCACACTGGTCGCTTGAGGCTGGTGGCGATGGCGAACCAGTCGGCAATAGCACTCCCGCGCTTTATCGAAGAACAAGCTATGGAATGAACAACTACCTCTCGCGCACCTACTCCCCATTGGTTGCCCTTGATGGGCCAGGAGCAGGTGCGGACCGGCTTCAGCAGGTGCAGAATCCTGACCGGATCGTGTGCTTCCTGCTGATGGCGGAACAAGGCAGCTTTGCCTCAGCCGACCATCCGCATATCGAGGACTGGGCTTCAAGCCCAGACCCCGCCAAGACCGCGGCTTCGCAGGTGCAGATCAATGCGATCGATCGGCGGACTCCTGGTAGCGGAAGCCAGAGCAATTATGCGT
>JBIKZY010000236.1:0-3013 GCA_044354475.1 Phycisphaerales bacterium | reverse complement strand
TTCCAGGGCAGGGGACGACTGCGTTTGTGGTCACTAGCCTGTTGCTGGGGCCGGGCGCGTTTCGTGCGACGGTGGTTCCGTTCAAGGAAATTCCCGCACGAGTGGCGGCCGGGGACTTTGATGCGGGCGTGGTCATCCATGAAGGACAACTCACCTTCGCTGATGAAGGACTCGTACTTGTTGAGGACCTGGGTCGTTGGTGGCACTCGCAGGTTGGACTGCCACTGCCGCTGGGGGCCAACGGGGTGTTGCGTGCGCTTGATGATCGCCATGGGGCTGGAACCATGGCGGAAGTGGCCGGCCTCCTTGAGCAAAGCGTTCGGTATGCGCTGAGTCATCGCGAGGAATCGATTCGCTACGCACTCACCTTTGCCGAAGGCATGACCGAGGCCCTCGCTGATGAATTCATCGGGATGTATGTGAATTCCTGGACCCTTGACTACGGTCCCACCGGGCGGCTGGCGGTTCGAACGCTGCTGGATCGGGCAGCGGACGCCGGACTGTTGCCGCGTGTTGAAGCTCCGGAATTTGTGGGCGGCGCGCAGTGAGCCCGTTCGATATGCTCACCCGCTCATCGACCTGAGATTGAACCGCAATGAGTGCATCGCTTCCACCTGCCACTGAGACTGAATACGGATACGCGCCCCCAACGGTGCGGCAGTTCAGTGTGTTCTTGAACAACAAGGTCGGCAAGCTGTTGGAACTGCTGCGCACCTTTGATGAAGCGCCATCCACGCGCCTTGCAGCATTTTCAATTGTTGATTCCAGCGACTACGCCGTCGTTCGGATGATCTTCACGAATGCGGATGCAGCTCGGCACATTCTTCGGCGTAGCCAATACACCTTCGCTGAGACAGACCTGATCATCATGGAACTCGGCGAACAGCAGTGCCTGAGCGGCGCGTGCCTGTATCTTTTGGGCGCGGAACTCAACATTCGCTTCGCGTATCCAATTATGTTGCGCGGTGAACATCCAGCGGTTGCCATTTGCGTTGATGACAACCACCTTGCGGGGCAGATCCTCCTCCGTAAACGGTTCCGTTTGCTTGCAGAGGAAGACTTGGCTCCCTAAGAGCACATTCGAAAGAACCCCATGGCCCGCATCATTCGTCACGTCGCTACTGCCCCCGTCAAGATTGAGCCTTCTGAGAAGCCAATCTTTGTGTGCGCCTGCGGTCTCACCAAGAACTTCCCAATGTGCGATGGCTCTCACAAAGTGTCTCGCACTGAAGAAGCTGGTCAGCTCTATGTGTACGGCGACGACCGCCAGCCGAAGTCGCATGGCGCTGATGATTTCACCGGCAGCACTTGCGCTTAACTTAATCCGCTAGCGAACGCGCTGGGTAGGTTGCTGAGGTCTTCTCGGTCTCCCATACTGTGACATGGTCCAAGGCTGCGCCAGCGGCGGCGATCTCATCGCTAAGCAGGTGGTGACAGACCTGTGCAATATTTTCCACGGACGGGTTCAACTCCGCAAATTCCGGGCAGTCCACATTCAGGTGCCGATGGTCAAAGCGATCAAGCACCGTGCGGCCGACAA
The DNA here is from genome assembly GCA_044354475.1 of Phycisphaerales bacterium. Taxonomy (GTDB): domain Bacteria; phylum Planctomycetota; class Phycisphaerae; order Phycisphaerales; family SM1A02; genus UBA966. The sequence continues at coordinate 1,473 of JBIKZY010000236.1, read as the reverse complement.
TTCCCTCAAGTGCTCCGGTTGTGAGGGCAGGCGCACCCGCACCAGTACGTACGCGCACAGCCACCGCGATTCGGTAGTTATGACCGTGCCCGCTCGGGTGATTGCATTTACCAAAGGTGCGTCGGTTCTCGTCGTCTGACAGTTCCGGGCAATGCAGTCGGTGCGCGGCGCTGAATTCAAACTGCTCGGTCATGATGGCGTGATCGCGCATGGAGGTGCTCCAGAGAAAGTTGACGAAAGGGCCGGGTGCCCATCGAATGGCGGAAATCGGAATTCCTTGTGGGAAATTTCGCTGCAAAACAACACCCATTTGAGTGACAGCGTCAGCGGGATGAATGGTGTTTGTGGTTCGAAAGAATGACTCCAGCAGCGGCGCGAGGTGTGCACGCACCACCGCATCAATCTCCTGGATTCCGATCAGATACCCCGTGCGGGCGTCAGGAACGCCTATGCACTCCACCGTGACTTCATGATGTGCCGTGAATCCATCAGAAGGCGGGATCCCCGCGAATCCGTTCCGATGCGGGTCCGTGGGAGCAATCTTTCCCTGCAGCACTGCTGCCGACGCGGGAATCCCGATTCGAACGGTGCGCCGCAGGGCGATGGTTTTGGATAAATATTTCTTCATAAACGTTGGCAATCAGTGAGACAAGCATTAGCATAGGGGCGCAACATCCCTATACTCTTGCATCTTAGTAAGCCCCCGGAAGGGCTCGGCGTGAGCTTGTCTCCGCCGGGCCTTTTTAATTTTTCGGCTTCATTTCTGCCATTTCACTTGCTAACCAAGCCCGCTCCTCGCCGATGATTGAATTGCGATGCATGCACCTATCCGGGTTCAACTCACCACTCCAACTCCGCGCGCCGCTCGGTGGCAGTTCCTGCCCGGCGCAGTGACGCGCCTGGCCGGCACGGTGGCGGTGTCGGTTGCCGCAAGCGCCCTTGTTTCGTGCGCGGGCCCTTCCAAGAGCGGGGCGTTGCCAGCTCCGCAGGAACACCCAACGGTCGCCTTGACTGTGCCGCTTCCCATCATCCAACTTGGGCCGGGCATCGTGGTCGACCGCTCCGCTGGTGAGGTCCGCGTGGAAGCAGAGGTTGCTGCTGATCGAGGCTGGCTTGAACAGGCCGTTTGCAAGGCAGGGACGCGGGAGCATGAGTCACTACTCGCCGTGATCGTTGCACCAAGCAGCATTCATGCGGCGCTCCTCTTGATTGGGCTTGAACCCGGCGCGCCCGGTGAGTGGCGCGCTGCCCCCGATGGATCCGGCGCGGTGCAACGCATCTCGCCCCGCGGATCGCCGCTGGAGTTGTGGGTACGCACCAGTACCGGTGTGGTGCCGCTCTCATCATGGATTCATGACCCAGTTCATGGACACGCGTTCCCCGTGCAACCATGGGTGTTCGCTGGTTCACGCGTACGATCAAATACCAAGAGCATGGGACCCGGCGAGCACTACGTGGCAGATCGAACCGGCA
>JBIKZY010000250.1:0-2795 GCA_044354475.1 Phycisphaerales bacterium | reverse complement strand
TGACACGTTCCGCGCTCGCTACAAGCAGTATTCCGCAACAGGCAGTTGGAACATGGTGGGATCGCACCGCGCCCGCGCTTGGAAAGAAACTTCCGAACAGCCGCTACTACACCATTCGCAGTGACCTTGGATCTGCGCAGACTAAGCAGTATGCGGATCACCTTGACACCATGTACGGCGAGTTCACCAAGCAACTCATCGCGCAGTCAGGCCTTCGCAAGCGCTCGCCGGAATATCCGAATGTTCTGATCTTTGCCAAGCAACAGGATTACCTTGACACCCTGCGTACGCAGTACGGGATCAATGGCACTGGTTCAGGCGGAATGTTCTTTGTCAGTCCACGTGGGGCGGGATTGGCATTTTGGGTGGAAGGACTGCCCAAGCAACGCGTTGAGCATGTGATTCAGCACGAAGGATTCCATCAGTTTGCATATGCATTCTTTGGCAATGAAATGCCGCCGTGGCTCAACGAAGGTCTCGCAGAGTTTTTCGGCGAGTCGGTCGTAGAAGGCGCATCGGTCATCATTGGCCAAGCGAGCCCACAAGTGGTTGATCAAGTGCGCAAGGCTGTCAATCAAGACAAATACATTCCATTCATGGATCTCCTGCAGATGGATGATCAACGCTGGAATGGCAATGTCCGTAACGGCAACGCAGGCTTGCAGTACATGCAAAGTTGGTCGATGGTGCAATTTCTGGTCTATGGCGAAGATGGCAAGTACGGCGCTTCGTTTACTGCCATGTTGAAGCTGTTGAATGACGGCACTAAGCCGTTCGACGCCATGCGCAAGGCATTTTCATTGGCAGCAGAGTCGGACGTCCTGCGCTTTGAAGCACGATGGAAGGAGTATGCCAAGGCTGCCAAGCCTGGCGCATACATCGCGGCGCGTGGACGATTGGAGTTCTTGGCCGAAGGCTTGCGCGACGTTTGGTCAAAGGGCGGCCGCCCCAAGGACGTTGCGGAGTTACGTGTTGCAATGCGCGAGGCAAAGTTTCAATACACCAGTAGTTCGCATGGCTACGTGACGAAACTTGATGCTGCGGACGACGCCAACTTTTCCGTTCCTGATGACGAGGTGAATACCAAGCCAGTCACCATTGAATTGGTGGCGAACAAACCGCCGAAGGGTACGAAAGCAAAGAAGCTTGAAGAGCAATCACCCATGCCGCCGATGTTGCGCACGCGCAATCTGCGCCCCAACGATGTGGGAATTTCCTGGTACCGCAGCACCACTGATCCCACGCAGTTGAATTACGACATTGTGGTGAACTAGCAGTAACGGCGTGGATTTACCGATCGTTTGGAAAGTTCCACTGCTCACCTGGCGTGTAGGCCAGTAGCTCGTACAACTCTTTGCGCGTCTGCATGCGCGGCAAGCTTTCGCGCACACTGCCATCGCGCTTGAGCGCGGCCAGCCCGCGGGTCACTTCGCCCATGGCGAGCCGCATCATGCTGAGCGGGTAAATCACTACTTGGTATCCAAGTTCCTGGAATCGTTCCGCGGAAACGTCTGCGGTCTTGCCGAACTCGGTCATATTGGCAAGCAGTGGCCCGGGTGATGCTTTGGCAAACTCTGCGAACTCCTTCTCAGTTTGCAGACCTTCCGGGAAGATCATGTCGGCGCCTGCTTCGCGGTACAGATTGGCGCGCGTGACTGCATCGCCAAAGCCAGTGACATGCACAGCGTCGGTGCGCGCAATGATCACAAAGTCGGGATTCACTCGGTAGTTGGCCATGGCGCGGACTTTGTCCACCATGGCAGCGGCGCTGATCAGTGCTTTGCCGTCTAAGTGGCCGCAGCGCTTTGGAAAGATCTGGTCTTCGACGTGCAGTGCGGCAGCGCCGGCGCGTTCGTATTCCACTACGGTTCGAACGCAGCATTCCACTTCGCCGTAGCCGGTGTCGGCATCGGCGATGACCGGGAGCTTGGATGCATCACTGATTTCACGGATAGTGCGCGCCATTTCCGTCAGGGTGACCAGCCCAATATCTGGATATCCGCACGCATTGGCGGTTGCGCCGCCAGAGATGTAACACGCTTCGAATCCAGCCTGTGCCACGGCGCGCGCCACCAATGCATTGAATGCGCCGGGAACCATGACGGTGCCGCGTTGCCATGCTTCGCGAAGTCTTCGGCCAGGATGCGGTGTCAGTGTCGTCATCGTTGTGGCTCGAGTGCAGGTGCGGCGATGGATGCTTCGTCGCCCATTGGTGGTTGTGGATGCGGTGCGGTGTTCACTGCGGGCGATTCCTTCATGAATCGATACGCGCCCTTGACTGCGCCCCATGTCTGCTGACCAGCAGCGTCGTAGCCGCGGTCCCAACTATTGAGTTCGGTGGGGGTCACCGTGACGTCGGTGGTGGCGTACTTCGCCTCGCGCAGGGCAGTGCCGCAGTCGGCACCCTTGGTGGCACCGGTGATCTGTTGCGTACCTTGGTATGCCAGCATCATGCTGCAGCCCGGGCGAATATCAATGATGCCGGGGTCGAGCGTATTGAAGCGCTCGGGGTTGCGCCATGCACCCGCCCATGCGAGCGGCGCGCCGGGGAGTTCATAGATCACGATCTCCGCAGTGTTGTTCGGCAGGGTGATCAGGCGGTAGATGCGCTGGCGGTACGGAACGTTCTGGCTGTCGGCCATGGCTTGCTCCACATACATCCACGGCCCGTCGGTGCGGTCGGTCCAGATGGGAACGATGTGGAGCCGAACGTCAAAGTAGGTGCTGTCCGCGGCGGCCTGTGCAGCGGTCGAATAGTTGCCCGGCAACCAGGCCGTCAAGTCCTTTACGGCGTT
>JBIKZY010000069.1:0-10929 GCA_044354475.1 Phycisphaerales bacterium | reverse complement strand
CGTGTCCTAGGCTATGCCTCGTGACTTTCCGCCAACATGCCACCGCCGCCCTTGCCGCCCTGCTTCTAGCAGCATCGGCAAGTGCAGACACGCCGCCCATCGTGCGCGCGCCGCAGGACGAAATCATCTATCAAATCATGCCGATTGCTTGGCGCGATTCGAACCTCGACACCGTGGGCTCGGTGTCCACGCGCTTTGGTGACTTCGGCGGACTTGCTGCCACGGAGAGTTTGGATTACTTGCAGTACCTCGGCGTGACGATGGTCTATCTGCAACCGATCTTTCCGTCGGCGGCGTACCACGGATACCAGCACGGCCCCGCTGACCAACTGAACTCGCGCTTCGGTACCGAGGCGCAATTCTTGGCGTTCGTCGACGCAGCACATGCGCGCGGCATCAAGGTGATCCTGGACTTTGTTGCCTACGGCATCAGTCAGAACTCACCGTACTACGCGTCGGCGTACGGGAATCCTTCAAGCACCTACGACCCGTGGCTGGCGTTCACCAATGCCGCCAACACTTCATACGTCGGCTCGCTATACACCACGTGGAGCGGCTCGCAAGTTGGCTTTATCCACTGGAACCTTACGAACGCCGCCGCCGTGAACACCGTCACCAACTGGGCGAAGAAGTGGCTTGACCCCAACGGCGACGGCAACACCGCCGATGGCGTTGACGGCTTCCGGCTTGACCACGTATGGGCCAGTGGCGGCGAAGGTTGGGGCGCGAACATCACCTTCTGGGAAACCTGGTGCAGCGCACTGCGTACCCTGCGTCCCGATGTCTTCATCTTCTGCGAGCCATCGGACTGGGGCAACTACGGCACCGACCTACTCACCGTGAACGCCTTTGACGCGGTGATCACCAAGCCTTGGCAGTTTGCCGCGCGTTCGGCGGTGACCAACCGAAACGCTTCGGGTCTGTACAGCTCCATGGCAACCACCGTTGCCGCGGTGCCCGCAGGAAAGTTCATCGTTGCGCAGACGAGCGACCACGACGCCAACCGACTCGCGTCTGATTTCGGCAGTAACAATGCTCGCCAATTACTCGCCGCTGCAATCCTGTTTACGCAGCCGTTCACGCCAAACATCTACTTCGGCGACGAAATCGGCATGAAGGGCACCAAGGCGGGCGGAACAACCGACGCGAACGACATCCCCATGCGCGAGCCGTTCAAGTGGCAAGCCGTCGCCGGCGCTCCCATGACCAACTATGCGGCGGCCATTGCTGGCACGCCACCTCCTACATACTCCGCCAACAACGACGGTCGCAGCGTGCAAGAGCAGAAAGGCGTTGCGGGTTCGATCCTTGAGACCTATCGATCGCTGATTAACGTGCGCAAGAATTCCGTAGCGCTGCGGCGCGGCGCATATCTCCCGGTGACCTGCCCAAACACCGGCATCTACGCGTTCGTGCGCAGCGATGCGGCGGAGACCGTGCTGGTGGTCATCAACCTCAACTCCAGTTCCGCAAGCAGCACGATTGATCTCAGTGCGTTCACGGTTCCCGCAACCGGAACCGTTCCAATCAGCCTAGAGACCGGCACAACACTTCCCGCCATCACCACGGCGAACAAGGCTACGTATCCCATATCGCTCGCCGCCCGTTCATGGTTCATCACGCGCGCCGCGCTTTCCATTCCGCAGGTGGTGACGCATCCGGACATCGATGGCCGATCGCTGCCAACTGACGCGGGCGCTGCCGCACTACGTGCAACACAAGCGTGCCTCTCGTCGTTTGCAGACAACGTTGGCGAACTCAATCAGCTCTTTGCGCGCGCTGACGGTGACGCGTTGCGCGTTTCCATCACCGGCAACCTGCCGGCAGACGGCACCTCGCTCGACCTCTTCATTGATGTTGATCCCGGCGCGGGCACTGGGCAAAATCGCCTTATTACAGCACACCTTCCTTCTCCACCGGGCGGACTTGCGCCGCTTGATGGCACCACCTTTGACGCTGGCTTTGCGCCCGACGCGCTCTATTACGTCAATACGGTTGGATCACTCGTGTACGTCGATCGCGTGAAGCTGCCCAGCGCGGGCACGCTTGCCACGAAGGACTTCCTTGGCACGGTGGCACTGAATTCGGGGCGTGGCGTACTCAGCGCTGGTGGAAATCCAAACAACGTGGAAGTTGGATTTGAGAACACCAACACCGCCGGCATCACGGCTGCAAGTGTTGCCAACGCCGCCACTGCCAACGCGGGCATTGAACTACGCATTCCATTTGCAGACCTTGGACTTGCTCCTGACTTCGCAGGAACGGTAGCACTCACCGCATTCATCGAACGCGTTGACGGCACAGTCTCCAACCAGTGGCTCCCCGCCCTGCCCGCAGGAAGCGGCGACCCCGGCATCGCCCCCAACGTGAACAACATCCCCGGCACGCAACACCTGACCGTGTTCCTCGGAGCCGTGGCCGACCTCAACGGCGACGGCTCGGTGAACGGCAGCGACCTTGGCATCATGCTCGGAAACTGGGGCCCAACGCCATCTGGCTCCGGCACCGCCCTTGGCGACCTGAACCGCGACGGCACCGTCGATGGCGCTGACCTCGGTCGATTGCTTGCGCAATGGAGCACGAACGCCGGCTGATGAGCTGGGCGATCTTGCGCGACATTGGCAACCTCTTGCGGCACCACCGTTAAAGCCAACTTTGCACCAATCGCCCTCAATGTGGCAACTTTCACTTATCGACTAAGAATTGAATGTCATTTGCGGTCGCCGAATTTGCATTTCTATTGTGGCATCTGCCCCGCCTGCGCGTACGTTCTCATTATGGTCCCCCCTCGAAAACTGTTCGGCGCGCTGCTTGCCGCGCTGGTGACTGCATCAGCTCACGCCCAAGGGGGCGCCACCTGCACCACAGCCTTCAACGAGTACTTCCTCGCGCCGGCATCGGGCTCGTTCTATGGAGCGGCGCAAGCAGTCAACCTTTCGGGTTACACGCGCCTACGCCTCGTGCAAGACGGCTCGCCAAACTCTTCTGGCACATGGGTCTCAGCACCGATCGCCAGCAACATCACTGAATTCACCGCGACGTTTCGATTCAGTTTCCGCAACAGTGTCGGCGGCCCTGGCGACGGATTCTCATTCCTCTGGGGCAACCTTTCCAACGCCTCCGGAACACGCATGTCTGGTGGCGAAAATGGTGTGCAAGCATTCGTGCAAGATCAGTCCGGCCTGAGTGTCGGGTTTGCCAGCTATCCCGGAGCCGGCGCCAACGGCGTGAATGGAAAGTGGGCGGGTGGAACTAATTTCGCATTCGTTCCGTTTACGTACACGCCGGTCACTTGGACAACCACCGCGCTGGCTGCCAACACCATTCGCATGGCGACCGCCACCGTATTTTGGTCACGCAGTACCGGAACACGAGTCACCATTGCTGTTCCTGGAAACACAGGGACCCTCATCTATATCGACAAGGGCCAACCACAAACCGCCGCAATCAATTCCGCTGGTTGGTCATTCGGATTCGCAGCGCGCAACGGCGCCGTTGATGAGGATGTGCTGATTGGGGAATTCAGGGTCAACGCCATCGTGGAGTGCCCGGATCCGCGCAGCCCTGCTGACATCGATCGCGACTGCCTGGTTTCCGGCGCAGATCTTGCAACAGTACTCAGTCAATGGGGACCGTGCGGTAGCACGCCGTGCCGGGGCGATCTTGACAACAATGGCTCCGTCGGCGGCAGCGATATCGCCGTCGTACTGGGCGCGTGGGGCGATGCGAATTGCGTTACCCCCGTTTCATCCGATCGATTGGTGATGCGGCCACTTGGAACCACCAGCGCTGCACAAGGCTTCTGGGAATACCTGCCCGCTGGATATGCAACGCGCAACGACTGGCCACTCCTGGTGTGTCTCCATGGCATTGGCGAAAATGGCACCGGAACCTCGGCGGAACTCAATCGCCTGCTCTCGAACGGCATTCCCGCAATCATCAAGGCAAACGCTTGGCCGCTCGCCGCCTCCACTGCGGGCGACGCGTTTGTGGTGGTTGCTCCGCAGAACGCACGCGGTGGCTGCCACAATCCCAACGACGTTGACGCGTTCCTGCAATGGGCAGCCAGCCACTACGGCGTGGACCAAAGTCGCATCTACCTGACCGGGCTCAGTTGCGGCGCGATCGGTACATGGGAATACCTCCGAACCGTTGGCGCAAACGCCCTGCCCGCTGCCGTGGTGCCCATCTGCGGCAATGGCATCGACGCATGGAATCAACGCGGTTGCCTGCTTGGCAACATGCCCATGTGGGCCTTCCACGGTGACGCTGACGGAACCATTCCAGTGCAAGGATCCATCGTCCCAGTGACGGGCGTTGCTGGTTGCACATCACCTGTGGCAGCGGACGCGCGGCTCACCATCTATCCGGGCGTCGGGCACGATTCGTGGACGGCCACCTACAACCTCAACGCAGGGCATGACATCTATGCGTGGTTCCTGACGCATCGCCGCACCACCACGCCGTAAGCGGCGTTACGGGCGAATTGACTGACCAGCGCGCGGGTCATTCGCCAGCGGATGAATGCGCGCCGTACCGCCACCGGGCATGCACGTCATGTACCCAGATTCCATATTCGGATCGGCCGCCGGAAAGTCCGTTGACACGATGCACGCCCCGCTGGCAAGGGCCCGCTTCTGGCGTTCGGTGCTGCCGCTGAGTGGCTCCACCACGTTCTCATCGGCACGCGTGCGGATCACCACGCCGCGCGCCGCCACTTCACCAATCCGCTTTCCATCTGCAGTTGGGTCATTGATCACACAGAACACCCCATCCGGGGATTGGTCACCGCAGTCAGCAAACAACACCGTGCCGCGCAGGCCCGGATGACGCGCTAAGTGTTTGGCAACCACGTGATCATCAACGGTGATCACAAACATGAACTTGCCGCGCAGTTCGTCAATCGTCGGCCATCCCACGGTGGTAATGGCCTCGCGTAGCGAAGCGGCATTCCCACGAACGCGGTCCGGCGTAATCAATTGTTCCGCGCCAAAGGTCGCCTGCACCAGCCGCTCAAGTTCCTCCACATGGCGCAACTCCCAGCGCTCTGGGTCTGTGATGTCGAACCCCGGGAGGCTTGGCACGTCGACCGCCACGCATTCCAACATGACAAACACCGGCACGTGCTCTGGGTGCAATGCGCTCCACGCGGCCATGTCTTGCAAACATCCCGCCAGCGTTGGGCAGATGGTTTCCTGATCCATGTCGGGAATGTGCAGCACCTTGAATCCCGGAGCATCAAAGCGCGCGTCATGCCACCGACCAACAATGGAAATGGGATGCGCGTACCGCCCGCCTGCATCATCCACAAACACATCAAGTTCAAAGCCGCGGATACCGGCGTCAAGTTGCGCGGTCATCGGCTGGTGCGTGTAGTCAAGCGCCTCCGCGCGCGCATCAAACAACGAATAGGTCAAGATGTCCGGCGCAATGTGGTACGAGTTGTGCGTGCCAATTACCTGCATCTGGTTCAACCGCAGACCAGCGGTCAATGCATCAGACTTCTTCTCCGGACTGACTGCCTTGGCAGCTTCTGTCTGCACGACGGTTTGCGGCGGAGTTGCCCGTTCGCAGCCAGTCCCCATGAATCCCGATGCAATCAGCGTCAACACTGAGCACGTGCGGAAGTTTGAATACCGAGATGAATTCAGCAGCAGGAGAGTCATTCAGGGAATCATGGCGCAAAGCACCCAATCGTGCAAGCGCCCCGGCAAAGTGCCGGGGCGCTTGAGAATTCAAACATAACTCAGTCAATCAAACTCAGGCGCGACGGCGGCGCGAGATGCCGACGCCAGCAAAGGCCAGCATCGCGATGGCACCTGGGGCCGGAATCAGCGACGACTCGATCGTCATGAAACGCGTGTTGGCGTCGTAGCCAGCGTTGCTGGCGACGTTGAACGACTGAACGTTGTTGTATAGATCCGGACCACTCGCAAAGACGCTGAAGCTAGTCACGACGCCGCCCTGTACGTTCGACCGCCAGCAAGTGCTGCCAGTGCCGGCCCAGTACCTATTGGCGCCGTTCTGATCGCCGCCCGTGAAACCGGAAACGTAGAAATTTTGGTTCGCTAGCAACTGGGTGTAGTTGTCGAACGCCCACATGCCAACCTCGTTGCTGCCACCGAACGTCGCGGTTCGGAAGAACCAGCCATTGGTGGTGTTTGCAACAACGTCTTCGTTGTAGTACATACCCTGAGACATAGTGAACGTTGTGCCGCCGCTGTTTGCACCCAAGGCCGCAAGGGAGCTGTAGCGAACGTACAGATTGTTGTAACTACCAGCAACGCCAGTGGCGTCTGCAGTGGTCTTGTAGACATACGAACCATCAGTCCACACGCCATCGGTGGCCAGGAGCGATGATCCGATCGATCCAAGGGCGGTGCCGTTTGCGCCAGCGGCCATGTCTTCGAGGGACGAGAAAGCGTTCACGACGCCAGCCGAAGTGGTGCTCACGTAGAGCAGCGCTGCGTTGGATGTGGTGGCGAAAGTCAGGGCAACCGCGGCAACGGAGAAGCCAAATGATGCAATACGAACCATGATGGAAACCTCAGTAAGGGAAAGGGAAGTAGAAACGTGTCTAAGGGTGAGTGAAAGTAACCCAACTAGCGTGGAAATCTAGTAATTACTTCCGTAACAACCGTAATTTGTGAGCGGATCCCCTCAAGAAAAACGCGGGTGGTTCGCACTAAATGCCACGTTCGTCATATTTTGCGCAAGATAAAAACACGCAGGAGACACATACATGTCTCCTGCGTGTGATTGCAATTGTTTGTCCGCCTCAATGCCTCGCTTCGCTTACGGGCACAAGCCCCAAGCGCCGAGCAGGATGCCGAGGTCGGCGCCATTCACAATGCCGTCCGCGTTCAAGTCCGCGATGCAACTTGGCGGCGGAATCAATGCCGAGTCGAGCGCCATGAAACGCATGGTGCCTGCGTAGGTCGCCGTGCAAGCCACGGTCTCAGCAACTACGCCGTTGTACAGGTCTTCAGAACTGTTATAGACGTTAAAGCCAGTCACCGTGGAGGCGCCGGTTGGCCCAGTTACGTTGGTGCGGTAATACTTGCCGTTCCACGCCCAGAACTGGCAGTCGAAAGCCACGGTCTGGTTCGAAAAGCCGCCAGCATAGTCGGAGATGTTGTTGACCAAGTTGGCAAAGCTGCTGTACACGTAGGCGCCGATGGTGACCGGGCTGTTCGGGTCGTAACGGGTAGTGCGGATGTAGCGGCCGGTGAGGTTGTCAGCCATGACCTCATCGTCGTAGTACATGCCGTACCCGTTCATGATGAATGTCTCGCCGTTCGTATCCTTGCAAAGATCCGCGAGACTCTGGTAGCGGATGAACAGATTGTTGTATGTGCCGGCATCGCCCTGCGCGTTGGCAGCGATCTTGTAGAAGTAGGTGCCGTCGGTGAACATGCTCTGCGTCACTGGAATGGACGGAGTGATGTTCGAAGCAATGGCGCCATTGCTGTTGGCAGCCAGTTCACCCAACGATGGATAACTCTCCAACTTTGCATACGGGGTCAGGTCGGTGCGCAGGAACGCGACGTACGCATTCGCACTGGAAGCTGCCAATCCTGACAGAAGCGCTGCGGATGCCACGAGAGACTGAATGAGTTTCATCTTAAATATGCCTCTAAACAAAGGAATTTTCGGGGACTGACCGTATTCGTGGCCTCTGCCACGAAGCGGTAACCATGAATGACATCGATGACCTCAAAATCATCAATGACGAACAACTTCGGTCATTCTGCCCGGCAACTGCCGCGTTGCAAGCTTCAATTACCGAAATATTATCGCTAGGGTTGTAAATCAGCGCATTTATGAATCAGGATCAGCGCTGCCCTGCCATTCACCGGTACATGATCTTCTTGGTCCACGAAGCGATCAGCATGCCGATCACGGAGATACCGACCGCGCCCTCAAGCACCGCCAGGAAGCGTGGCAAGACTCCCTCGGGTGAAAGGTCGCCGTAGCCAATAGTCATAAAGGTGATGCCGCTGAAGTACAGGTGCGCGCCGAAGCTCTCGCCCGGGACACCGTTCAGGAAGTACTGCACCGTTCCAAACAGAACAACCCCAACAGCGGTGGCAAGCAAGAGGCGCGCCGGGCGTTCGCCGTATCCCCACAGACCGTTCATGAATAACGAAGACACCCACGCACGGATAGCACGCAGTCGAGTGCCGAGATGTTCGTGCTTGGTGGCAAACGCTTGCCGGTGCAACATCTGTCGCTCGTAGGTCTTCTCCATGTACGTCAACTCACCCGCGTCGGCAAAGTGTCCCATCGACATTGCGTTCAGCTTGAGGTTGCGACAGATGCGCGTCAGCACGCGTGGATCAGTGTCCTTACGAAAGCGAATGGTTTGCAGGGTGATTTCGCACTCCTTAAACGAGCAGAAGTCCATGCGGCAATTCTCTAGCCGCGCATTGGAGAATTCGTTCTTCTGAAACTTCGCGTTGACAATGTCACATTCTTCAAACACCGTGCCGCGGAAATAGCACTCTGACAGCGAGGCCTGACTCAGGTTGCAGTGATTCAAGTGCGTGCCCTTGAATCCAACATCGCGAATGGTGGACCAGCGCAGATTGACGTTGTGCAGAACGGCACCGTCCAGTTGCGTCTGCTCAATGCGGATGCCGCGCAGATCAAGGATGACTTTCCCATCATGTTGCATGGTGGGTACATCTGCTTCCGCAGCGTGCCCTTGCAGCAATCGAATCGCTGCGGCCGTCCGTTCTGGAGTCCATCTCGATCGCAAATATTCGACGCTGTCACTCATGGCACGATCCTTCTGCGACGTGGACACTTCCAAAACGGGAGAAGGAAGTTTACCGCTACGAACCAAGAGCACTGCAATTCAGGGATTCGTGGGACTTGCGTAGCCGGACTGCATGCGCGTGGTACCGTTCCTACCGACTCACCTCGCACGCGCAACCAACAGGACGCCCCATGCTGGAATTCCGATCCGCGAATGTTCGTTCGGTGAACCCAAAGCGCGCGGTGCTGGAGGCGCTCGAGTTGGCTTTCGGCACCACCACGCCAGTCTGCGACCTCGTGCTAGTGAACGTCGGCATGGGGCATGACATGGCGGTGCTTTCGCACGCCATCAGCGAGCAATGCCCAAAGGCGCGCGTGTTGGCAGCCTCGTGCGCCGGGGTTGTGGGACGTGAGGGGCCGGGCGAATCGATCCACGACATTGCCATCATGGGCATCACTGGCGAGGGCTTCACAATCTCACATGTGGACGGTCTCTACGGAAACTCATCGTTTGCAAAGGGTGCGGAACTTGCACGGGGTCTCCAAGCGGCGCCGAAGCCTGTGCGGATGATCTACCTGCTCGCATCGGGAATCGATATCGCTAACGACCAAGTCATTGCTGGGATTGAATCCGTCCTCGGACCAGACGTGGTCATCTTCGGCGCAACCAGCTCCGACCAGATGCAAGGCATTGCAACATTCCAATCGATTGACGGTCATAAGCACCAACATGGCGCGTTTGCTGTTGGCATTTGGGATCCAACGCTTGAGGTTGAGAGCCAGGCAACGCACGGTTTCGTTGCCTCCGGCGAACCACTCGCCGTCACGCGCGCTGAAGGAAACCGTATCGCTGAACTCAATGGTCGACCAGCGTGGCCGGAGTTCCTGCGCCAGCTCGGTCTTGCCGAAAGCGCCATTGAGGCTGACACGATCCCGATCGGCGCGCTCGCCGAGCGCCTGACTCCAGAACTCGCGAAGGAATACGGCAACGACCACATCCTGCGCGCCGTCACCCACCACACTGCTGAGGGTGAACTGGTGTACGCCACTGACGGCGTGGCCGGCACCGACCTCTGGCTCACCGTGCGTGATGAAGAACGCATCTTCGATGATATGGATCGCATGTTGAAAGTCATGCTCGCGCGCCGACCAGGTCAGCAACCGATCGCCGTGTTCCAAGCAGATTGCCTCGCGCGCGGTCGGCGACTCTTCAACCGCGTTATGAAGGAGGAGCTCGTGCACCGCATGCAGCAGCCCTTCGCCACCGATGGTTTGGTGCCGCCGTGGTTCGGCATGTACGGCTTCGGCGAGTATGCACATCTCGGCGGTCGCAACACCTATCACAACTACACAACGGCACTCGCGGCGATCTACCGCAAGGCCGGCCAAGGCGGCGCATGAGCAACGGGCAGACGCCCAACAACCCGAATCCGGGGTCGACCCCCGAGCCGCCCCCCGGCGCTGCCTCACGCAACTTGCTGCAGCAGGAGTTGATCACGGTCAAGGCGCGCCTCGACCGTCAGGTGTCGCAACTCATCCGCATCAATGAATTCTCCAACCACCTGCTCGGCGAGTTACAAGAACGCGCCATGGCACAAACGTTCGCTGAGGCGATCGTAGATGTGTTGGACATCGCAGTCGGCGCGGTGTGGGTGCTGCCGCCGAATGACAAACTCATGGATCCGTCGTTTGCCGCTTTCGGGGTGCATGTGCCACATGCGCATTGGGAGCATGCAGGATCCGCGATCGCGGAGAAGATTGGCGCGAGCACCAAAGTGCGTGCGGTGCGGCTCGACGCAAACGTCAGTGACATTCTTCCGGGCGTGCCGCTCATCACTCCAATTGCGTGCCGATGCGTGAGCCGCGATGGTCTGACGACGGCCATCGTGCTTGCAGCAGACACCCCTGCCATCGCCGGTATGTCGGAGCCCGTGTCCGATGAAACTCTGGCAATGCTCGCTGTGCTCGCCGAGAAGTGCGCTGCTCACATTGATCACTGGATCGATCGCCGTCTCATTGAACACCAACTTGCCGCGCTCAGCCAATCGCAAGAGCAGCTTGAACTTGTCATGAAAGGTGCGAATGACGGCTGGTGGGACTGGGATATGCGCGACAATCGCTGCTTCCTATCCGGGCGCTGGCTGCAATTGATGGGCGATTCCGATCATG
>JBIKZY010000235.1:0-3029 GCA_044354475.1 Phycisphaerales bacterium | reverse complement strand
TTCAGAACCTCGCGAATCTTGGCGGGTTCTGAGTGTGCGCAGATAGCATCGATGAGCGCTTCATCTGGCACCATCAATTCATACACGCCCAATCGACCGGAAAGGCCGGTGTCATGGCACTTGCGGCATCCGATGCCCTTCCAGAGGCGGCTGCACATCGGTGCGTATTCACCAAGAGACTTGAGCTGCTGCGCGTCCGGTTCGAATTCTTGCTTGCACTGGCTGCAGATGCGGCGTACTAGACGCTGCGCAAGAACGCCCTTCAAACTCGCCGCGACCAAGAACGGCTCAACCCCAAGGTTCTGCAGTCGGGTGATGGAACTTGGCGCATCGTTGGTGTGCAGGGTGCTGAGCACCAAGTGACCGGTGAGCGCAGCCTGAACCGCAATCTGACCAGTCTCGCCGTCACGAATTTCACCGACCATGATGATGTCAGGGTCTTGACGGAGCAGCGCGCGAAGGGCGCCGGAGAATGTGAACCCCGCCTTCGGATTGATTTGCGCTTGGTGAACGCCCTGCAAGTTGGCTTCCACCGGATCTTCAACGGTGGAAACGTTGTTGGCGACGGTGTCAAAGGTTCCCAGCACCGAATACAGGGTGGTGGACTTTCCCGATCCAGTTGGTCCAGTCACCAAGACAATTCCGTAAGGCTGATCGATCACGTTCTGGAAAGTTTCCAGCATCTTTGGTCGGAAGCCCAACTTCTCTAATCCCAGCTTGGCGGTCGAAACATCAATGATTCGCATCACGATCTTTTCGCCGAACTTTCCAGGCAGGGTGCTGACGCGTAGGTCGATGGCGCGTCCCTTGACGCGCACAGAAATCTCGCCGTCCTGTGGCACGCGGCGCTCGGAGATGTCCATGTGCGCCATGATCTTCACGCGGCTGGAAATGGCAGCATGCATGCGGTACGGTGGGCTCAGCTTGTGAAACAGAACGCCATCGATTCGGTAGCGAACCCGCAGGTGGCCTTCGTCAGGCTCAATGTGGATATCGCTGGCTCCCTCGGCAGCCGCACTGCAGATCATGAAGTTCACAAGCTTCACCACTGGGCCGACATCATCAGTGGCGTCGAAGCCCATCATCTCCTCGACGCGCTTCTCCTGCAGCTGATAGTCAGCTTCGTCGGTGCCATCGAACAGATCGGCAACTAATTCCTCGGCTTGCTTGTTGACATTCTCGGCAGCGCGGGTTGGATCACTAAGCAGCGCATCAATGCTCTCGTCAGGAGATGCGACGAACCGGACTTTGAATCCAGTCTCACGGGCAATGAGCTCTTCAACGAAGTAGTTCTGAGGATCAGCAGTCGCAACTACCAGTTCGTTTCCAGCGAGAAACAGCGCGCAGACGCGGTGCTCCTTGCGCATGTTTTCTGGGATAAGCGCCATGGCGCCTTCTTCAAACAGTGCGGCTGGTTCCATGACAAATTCAACGCCGCGATTCTTAGCAACGGCCTGCAACAGAACGGTCTTGTCGACCAAGCCCATTTGAATCAGGACTTCACCTAAAAGCAGACGCTGTCCGCCACGGACCTGGGCCGCGAGGGCCTGGCGAAGTTGATCGGTAGTGAGCGTTCCGTCTTCAACCAAAACCTGCCCGAGTGGGGGAAGTGTGGAGAGTTCGATGTTGTGGGGCCGACTGAGCGCCTGGTCGCGCTGCATTCCGTGTCCGCCATGATCGCCTCCGTGATTCACTTCCGTGTTCCCTTCGTGGACTTATCCGAAGTGCGCCCAGTGGACGCGTAGCCAAGTTCTGCCCGTCGTCCGCCTTCACGGAGAACCACACGGCGCTCCTGGATCTCTTCGACGACGAAGTGATGTCCTTCACTGTCGGTTACTTCATCGCCAACAGCAACGGTTTCGTCCCCGATTACTGCAAATTCACCGGCGATTATTGCCCGCAGGTGGAGGCCGGCAGGGGGCGCCCCCCCGGTGGCTACGCCAGCGCTCGGTATTGCGCCTGGGACCGCATCCGGGTTGATGAAGAATGGACGAAATGGATCACGGACGGGGTGTGACTCCAGCACAAGTTCCACGCGCTGGCGTGCGGCGAGCACGGGCAACGGAGCGCTGCTGGCGGTTGATTCCACACGAACTGCAGCAGCAGCACTGGCTCGCGCTGGCTTGAATACGGCCTTCGCACCAAGTGCTGCCACAGTGAGTGCCGTAGCAGCAAGCAAGAACCCAAACTGCTTCGGCTGTACGCCCAAGCGGCTGCACAGTTCACTCCAACGGACGGCAAGTGGAGCGCTCATCGGCGTGCCTCCATTGCGAGTGCGTTCGCAGTTGCTGGCTGTTCAAACCACTCTTCAAAGACGATGGTGGCGCGCACGACAAAGTTGCCGGAGGCGGCTTGCTCAAGCGCAGTACTCATGACCACAATTTCCACTGAACGCGGGGTGACGAGTTGGTTCACGCCCTCGGCTGCATCCAGCACACCGAAGATCGATTCAAATGATGCCGACATCTCCACAGTGACGTCGCGGCGTAGCACCGGAGTTCCAATAGCGATGCCATCCACCTGAACCAGCGCGCTGGTTCGAATGGACTGCTCGCGCACTACGGTGCCATCGGTCGGGCGAGTAATGGTGGAGAGCAGGTGGTCACGATCCGTGCCTTCGGCAAGCGGCCGGCAGCGGCGGTTGTACTCATCGCGCAGGCCAGCAATATTGCGCTCTAAGAGTTGCAGATTATTCTTTTGATTGATGTTCTCGCTGCTCACCGCCTCCAGGCGTTGTGCTTCGTCCTGCATGCGGAGAGCACGTGAGTAATTCGGCACCACAAAGAGCGCAGTGATCATGATTGCCACGATCGACGGCACAAGACCCCAAATCACCGTTTCGCGGTCGAAGCGCTCACGGATATGCAGGTTGGCAAATCGCAGGGTGCTCACTTTGAGCCTCCTTTGGCGACCGACACGACTGGGCTTCCGCCGGGGCGCACATACTGAACATCAAGGTCAATGCGGCAATTCACGGCAAACTCCTGGATGCGACCGCGAGCAATATCGGTCGGCTTGTTTTCAGAAAC
>JBIKZY010000068.1:0-11110 GCA_044354475.1 Phycisphaerales bacterium | reverse complement strand
AAAGCCAACGAACACGTCGTATTCAGGATTGGCATTTGCGATGGAGCGCAGATAGGTCAGCCCTTCATCGCGATTTTCAAAGAGGCCGCACTCAAATGCCAGCGCCATAGCAGTCACAGTACCGACCGCCTTCTGCTGGCGTCCTTCGATGTCATTTGCAAGCCGCTCTGCTTCGGCGAGGGCAATCTCCGCGGCGTCCTGCTGAATTCCGCGCGCGCCAAGGTATGCGGTGACACCAATGATGGCGAGCACCACGACGACGCTGGGCACCACGCCGAAGTACATGAATTGACCGAGCAGACCCTGGCGGAAGTTCTTGAGACTCATGCGCGGAAGATAGTCGATGCCAATGGGCGCGGTGTTCAGCCGCATGCATGCGTTCAGCCATTTTGAGTGCACTTTGCCCCGTGCGTCACCGCTGCGCCGGCGCATCTTTTACGCACCGAAATCCAACATGCGACATACCCGTATCCGGCGAGCAGGCCATCCGCGCCGCCACGCGGTAACTCGCGCAGTAACTGTCATTACATAGAAACGACCCGCCGCGATGAATCCGGCTCACCGGCTCACTGGGATTGCGTGGATCCATACTTGAAGCTGGGCCTTGGGGATCGACGGTGACGCCGCTTATCCCTGTTGCAGCAACGCGTTGCGAGTATGTGTCGGGGCGATAGAGATCGCTGCACCACTCCCATACATTCCCGGCGGTTTCATACAGACCGTATCCGTTCGGTGGAAAGCTGCGCACAGGGGCAAGGCCATCAAAGTGATCTTCGCCAGTATTGCGGTCAGGAAAGTGACCTTGCCATGTGTTGGCGCGCGTTGGATCGACGGGCTCATTGCCCCATGGATTCACGGATTGCTCACGACCGCCGCGGGCCGCGTACTCCCACTCTGCTTCCGTGGGCAGTCGCTTCTTTGCCCATTGACAGTAAGCCACCGCATCCTCGTAGCACACCTGGACTACGGGCAGTGTGTCACGTCCAGCGATCGAACTGCCTGGTCCATCCGGATGTTTCCAATCTGCGCCGCGCGTCCACTGCCACCACTGCGCAACGTTGTTCGTATCAACGGGCGCGCTTGGAGCAACAAACACCAACGATCCCGGCAGTAGCAATTCATCGGCGGGCTTTGGTGTTCCCGCTGGCACTTGCTTCTTCAATTCTTCCCAATCAACCGGGCGCTCGGCGACGGTCTTGTATCCGGTGGCAGCAACAAAGGCGGCAAACTGCGCGTTGGTCACCTCGGTGATATCTGCCCAGAATCCATGCACGCGAACGCGATGCACCGGTTGCTCATCCGGCCGCGCCAGCGGATCGGTGCTGCCCATACTGAACTCTCCACCGGGAATCCAGACCATTCCTTCCGGTGCTGAGGCGGGAGCAGGGGCTGCGGTCGCGGCCGGGGCAGACGCAGACGGCGCGCGATCGCATCCTAAAAAGAGCGTCAGCAGAGCAGCCATCAGAGTGGCAACGCACGTGCTTCTCATCCGCCCGCCAGTGCGCGCACGGCACGCTCAAGATCATTGGTCGCGCGCACGCGTCCATCCATCACGGAAGACATTCCGTATGAAGCCGCGATCGCCGGTTGCGCCGCCAACTGTGTTTCAAGTGCAGTTAACTCGGCATCAGTCAATGAATCGCTTCGCAACATGGATCGCACGGGTTGCACTTGTGTCTCGAGCGCCTCCACTAACTGACGAACGGTGTCCTGCATTGCCGGGCGATCCTTTGTGCAGAACTCGCGGATCATCACGCGCGCGACATCGCGCTGTTCTGGCGGCAATGTTTCGGCAAAGTTTGCGATATCAGCAATGCGCCCGGATAGTTGATCCTTCCGGTTTGACGCTATCAGTGTTGCGTACATGCACCACGCTGATTGCGGGGAAAGCACAGTATCAAGTTGTGCCGCAGTCTTCTGCTGAAAGCGCGCCATCTCAGCGGAAGCATCCGCCATCGGACCAGTCTGCAGAGCAATTGCGATGCGTGCTGCCGTGGATCCGGTGGCAACGGTGTAGCTGGGACTCTTGTCCGCGCCGCCGGAATTCGCGGCGCGCCGGTCCTCCCACGCCTTGATCATGTTGGAAATACGCATGCTGCGTGCGTCTGACTCAAGAACAGCAAGCGAGGCGCGCTGCAGCAGTCGCGTTCGCTCGCGCTCGTAGGTGGTGAGCACGGCGCGCAATTGTTCCGGCGAGATGTCACCGCTTGTCACACAGCGAAGCGCGCACTCCACCATATCCGTGCGCCCAAGGTCAGCAATGCCGTTTAGCGCTGCGTTCTTTGCAATGGCTTCTGCCTGACGCGCTTCAAGTGCTTCGCGCGCCATGGTTGCTGCGGCGTCACTCCCTGCAGGCAAGTCTTTGAGCAATTGCTCAAACGCATCGCGCTCGAAACGGAATCCATCAAGTCTGCGCTGCGTGATGAAGTTGATCGAGCGGCGCGGCACGCGCGTTCCTGGCTCGGACGCGACAGCCGCGTTGCATTCTTCAATGGCAGCGGGTTCGGTTTCGGTCCGCCAACTCTGATAAGCGGTCCGCGCGGCCGTGACTGCGGCGGTGATGGCATCGGTGGTGACCACGCCATCAAGTCCAGCGATCGCAAGTGCCCGACGCATGCGTGCGGCGTCGGGTTCCGGCGCGTTTGCGCGGTTGAGCAGCGCAGTGACGGCGGGGCTGACTGTCGTACTGGCTGCCGTGCCAGGCGCACCTTGCGGCTTCGGCGGCGCAAGCATGGGCGTCAACACGATCGATAGCGTCAGAGTGAGGGTAGAGTTGATCATGGGTCAGTACCTGTCACCTCAGCGTACAAGCAACACCCCCGGTTTCGTGTTGCGCAGACCGCTGTTCAGCCGATCTGAATGATCGATGGAACACGCTCAGCACCAGCAGTACATGAAACGGGCGATTGAACTCTCGCGCACCAATGTTTCCATGGGTACGGGTGGGCCGTTTGGCGCCGTGATTGTGAAGGGCGGCGTGGTGATCGGCGAGGGGACCAACCAAGTGACCGCTCGCAATGACCCCACTGCGCATGCCGAGGTAGGAGCGATTCGCGCGGCCTGCGCGCACATCGGAAACTTTGATCTCTCCGGCGCCGTGATCTACACCAGCTGCGAGCCGTGCCCCATGTGCTTGGCAGCTATCTACTGGGCGCGCCTCGAACGGATCTACTTTGCAAACACCAAGGTGGACGCCGCAGCGATCAACTTTGACGATGACTTCATCTACCGCGAGTTTGCCAAGGCGCCCGCCGCGCGCACTATCCCCATGACACAACTCATGCGCGATGAAGCCATGCAGGCATTCAAAGAATGGGGCAGCAGTACGGGAAAGATCCCATACTGATGCGCGTTGATTGATGTCTTACTTCCGAATACCCAAATCGCGGTTCACCTTCACCTTGCGCCCGCGCAGCGTTGCGCCGCGGAGTGCTTGGATCACGTGATCCACATCGCGTTCTGGCAATTCAACAATTGAGAATGCTTCTGCAATCTCAATGTCGCCGATCCCGCGTGGATTGACATTCGCCTCATTGGCAATGGCGCCCACCAAGTCAGCAGGGCGGATGCCCATCTTGGTACCAGCGGCGATGTAGATGCGCACCATGTCTTGCGAGTCGCGGGTGTTGCCACCGGGGCCTGGTCGCGGGCCGCGGCTTGGCGGTCCGCCTGCTCCCGGTCCACCAGCTGGCGTCTTGGTCCAACCACCTGGCTTGCGCGGAGGAGGTCCACCTTCAGAAGCACGCGGTGCAAATCCGCGCGGCTGGAAATCGCCCTGCGAACCACCCTTGAATCCGCCGCCCTTGAATCCGCCGCCACCTTGGAATCCACCACCTTGGAATCCACCGCCGCCACCCTGGAATCCGCCACCCTGGAATCCACCCGGACCATTGCGGTTGGGTGAATGTGGGCGAGCGAAACTCTCGATCGCGGGAATGTGCATCTCGTCTTCCTTGGCGCCGTCGCCGGACGTTGCCTCGTGCGCCATGCGCACTGCGGCAGCGGCCACTTCCATCGGATCAAACTCGGCAGCGAGCGTCTCAACCACCACGCGGAATCCATCAAGCTCACCAGCTAGCAGCAGCTCGCGGATCGAACCCTTGGTGAGATCAAGGCGGCGCGCCTTCACGTCAAGCGGAGTTGGCACCGTTGAGATGTCAATCTTCTGCTTCATCGTCGATTCAATGTTCCGAAGCAGGCGATGTTCGCGCGGCTCAGCCAGCGTGATTGCCACGCCTTCGCGCCCGGCGCGGCCAGTGCGGCCGATACGGTGAACGTACGACTCCGGCGATGCCGGCACATCAAAGTTCACCACATGCGTCAAGTGTTCGATATCAATGCCACGCGCAGCAACATCCGTTGCAACCAAGAGATCAACCGTTGCAGCGCGCGCCTTCTTCATGACGCGGTCGCGTTCGGTCTGTGACATGCCACCGTGCAGCGCTTCAACGCGGTAGCCACGACCAACCAATCGGTCAGCCAGGTCATCCACTTCAATGCGGGTACGGCAGAAGATGAGTGCAAGCGTTGGTGATTCCAAGTCCAGCACGCGCCCGAGCGCAGCGATCTTGTGCGCGCGCGGCACGATGTATGCGGTCTGGCGAACCTTCGGCACAGAGCCCTTGGTTGCCTTATCGCGCGGAATCAGGATGCGCGCGGGGTTCTTCAGATGTCGTTCCGCGATCGACGCAATGCGGGGCGGAAGCGTCGCAGAGAAGAGCGCCGTTTGCCGCGTGGTAGGCGCGGCCTCCAAGATCAGTTCCAAGTCTTCCGCAAAGCCCATGTCGAGCATCTCGTCGGCTTCATCAAGGACCACCGTCTGCAGGCCGGAGAGGTCAAGCGTTCCACGGCGAAGATGGTCGAGCGCACGCCCGGGAGTGGCCACCACAATGTGCGCGCCGCGCTTGAGTGCCAGGATCTGGCGGGTGAATTCTTGTCCGCCGTAAATCGGCACCACGGACGTGCCAAGTTTCTTGCTGTACTTATGGAGCGCCTCGGACACCTGCACGGCGAGTTCGCGCGTGGGCACCAAGATCAGCGCGAACGGCTTGAGCGCCACTGCGGGCGTCTTGCCAATCCTCTGCAGAAGCGGCAGGGCGAACGCCGCGGTCTTGCCTGTGCCGGTAGCAGCCTGACCAAGCAGGTCGCGACCCTCCATGAGCGGCACGATGGCCGCCTTCTGGATGGGTGTGGGTTCTTCGTATCCAAGTGCCGCGAGCTCGGCAAGCAGTTCCGGTCCAAGTCCAAGCTCAGCGAAAGTATCCTTCATCGTCGGAGGATACAGGCAACCGCCTTTGCAGGCGCCGAGGGGGCGATAAGCGCCTGTTTCACATCAAACGCCCCTACGGTTCAGTTCGGATCGGCAATTCCATCAACTCCCACCCGGGAGCACAAGCGCGAACCCAGAGAGGCCACGCTCGCCGCGCTGAAGTCGCAGCTCTCCGGTTGCTACATTGAATGGACAGTTCACTTACAACCCAACGCTCATGAACAAGAACACCGCTCCACAAACGTCAAAGCGATCGCGACTGCGTCTCGGCACCATCATTGGCAGCGTGATCGCCGCTGGAATGGCGGTGACCGTAATTGGTTGCGTGCGGAAATCCGGCAAAGTCACCTATTTTCACGAAGCCGAATTGCCGCAGGGTTGGCCGCTGTTAACTGAAGTTGGGGTGGTCGAAGTGAAGGAGTATCCGCAGTACCGAGAGGCGGTGGTAACCAAGAATGATGGCGCGGGCAGCGACGAAAAGATGGGGCCGATGTTTGGCACGCTCTTTAATCACATCTCCAAGAACGATATTCCAATGACGTCTCCCGTCGAAATGGAATACTCGCAGCAGGATTCGCGGGTGATGACGTCGATGGCATTTCTTTACCGCACAAACGAAACGGGAACTCTTGGCACTGATGGACAAGTGGTTGTCCGCGAGATCGCACCGCGTACCTATGCGAGTGTTGGAGTGCGCGGTAGTTACAACGACGAGAGTTTCCAGCGCGGACTGGCCATCGTCAAGGAATGGATTGCCGCCAACCCGCAGTGGCGCGCGGATGGCACATCGCGCTTCTTCGGCTACAACAGTCCCTTCATTCTTTGGTTCTGGAAGTACGGCGAAGTACAAGTACCCGTGCGCCGCCTTACTGACACTGCCCCCAGCTGATGAGCAGCTTGCCGAGGTCGCCGCCATTCACCTCGCCGTCGCCGTTGAGGTCGCCACAAGTCAGTTGTGCGGTCAGCGCGGTGTTTTCAGAATCGAGCGTTGCATTCTCAGAAGTCAGCACCGCGATCTGGGAAGCCAGCGCCGCGATCTGAGAATTCAGCGAAGTGTTCTGAGAATTCAGCGAAGTGTTCTGAGAATTCAGCAAAGTGGTCTGAGAAGTCAGCGCCGTGATCTGAGAAGTCAGCGAGGTGTTCTGATTAATCAGCGAGGTGTTCTGAGAAGTCAGCGAGGTGTTCTGAGAAGTCAGCGCCGTGATCTGAGAAGTCAGCTCCGTGATCTGAGAAGTCTGCGCGGCAATATAAGAAGTCAACGCGGTGTTCTGAGAAATCAGCGCGTCACGATCAGAACGCATCGCGTCATATTGAGAAATCCACAAGTCACGATCAGCACGCATCGCGTCATACTGAACCCACAGCTGGTTAAGGTCAGTTTGGCAGGAGGCTGTGTCGCGAGTAACAGCGATGGTGTGGTAGGCACCACCCGCGATAGTAGTGACGCCGCTCAGAGCAGCCGTAGGAATAGTGCGTTGACCAAGGGTATTGTCACCCCAAGCCAGAACGGCGCCATCCGCCAGCGCAACAGAAGGCGCGGCCACGCATGCGGCAACAAGAATGAAGGACTGAGCCACGGACGATAGGGATGTGAGTTTAAGTTGCATGTGAAGGCTTTCTTTCTGAGAGCTTGTGATCGGTATGAACTCAGCGGCGACGACTACCCACCAGGCCCGCGAGCGCAAGAAGCGCCACCGCGCCCGGTGCCGGCACGAAGCCGTAGGTAAATGTTTGGTTGAATGACGGCTGACTCACCGTGCCTGCGCCCGCACTCAGACCGTCCACTCGCATGGTCACGTTGCCCTTGAATTGCAAGGTCAACACATCGGTGGCGGCAAGGTTCGTGGTCTCCACGCTGAAGCGTCCGAGCATGATGCGCTTGTCAGCGTATGTGCCGGCGTAGACGTGGTTGCCCGTGGGGGCGTTCGTGTACCAGCCAGCGCCTTCATAGGCGCCGAGCGCGGTGCTTCCACCAGCAATAGTGTCAGCACCCACAGTGGTGGCGTTCGTGAAGTAGTTGTCAGCGGCGATTCCTGCGGCGGCGTCCTGCGTGCGTGCGCCGATCGTCACGAAGGAGTCCCACGCGTTACCTGCAGCACCGGAAGCGGGCATCCAGCTTGTACCGGCCGCTTGCGCAAATCCCGCGCCGTTTCCTGCAACAAGCGATGAGCCGTTATTGGGAGCGCCGTTGATGGAAGTCACCACCATGCTGGTGGAACTGGTGGTGCCGTAGAAGTTGACGAGCTTGTCATACGCCCCGGTGAAGTCCACGTAGACATCCATCACGGAGTAGCGATGCGCGCCATCCGTGACTGAGTAATTGGTGGCAGTGATGCCGGTCATGGCAGCGTTTGCGCCTGTGACGATGAATAGAACAGCGGCAGCGGTCAAGCTGTTCGAGCGAGCGATATATGGCATGATGTAATTCCGATGTAGACCGAAACGCGACGGCAAGGTTGTCTAGTCAACACACGGACAATCGGACGAGCACAAAGGTCTCGTATGTAAGTGAGAACGCAGTCTGAGCCCTTGAATCATCACCGATTCGTTCAAGTTATTCAATATTAACTAACTATTTGACTATCGACCCCGCCAGCGCGCACCTGGCCGCGAGCGCCGTCTTACTGACACAGCCCCCAGCTGATGAGCATCTTGCCCAGGTCGCCGCCGTTCACTTCACCGTCGCCGTTGAGGTCGCCGCAATTCAGTTGCGCGGTGAGGGCGGTGATCTCTGCCAAGTCAATGATCCCGTTACTGTTGCGGTCGAGCGTCGGGTCGTTCGAGATCTCCACGCTGTCCAGCATGCCGTTATTGTTGCGGTCGAGCGTCGGGTCGTTCGAGATCTCCACGCTGTCCGGGATCCCGTTGTTGTTGCGGTCGAGTGGATCGCTAGTAAGCACGAGGCTGTGGCCAAAACCACCCGCGACCGCGGTGCACGCCGCGAGGTCAGTGGGAACCGCGCACTGGCCCTCATCGTTGTTACCCCAAGCCAGAATCGCGCCATCTTTCAGAGCGATGGTGTGGTAGGCACCACCCGCGATAGCCGTAACGCCGCTCTGGGCAGCGGCAGGAATGGTGCGTTGACCGTCGCTGTTTCGACCCCAAGCCAGAACCGCGCCACCTTTCAGAGCGATGCTATGGAAGGCACTACCGGCGATAGCAGAAACGCCGCTTTGGGCAGCGGCAGGAATGGTGCATTGACCGTCGTAGTTGTTACCCCAAGCCAGAACCGCGCCACTTTTCAGAGCGATGGTGTGGTAGGCACCACCCGCGATCGCGGTGCACGCCGCGAGGTCAGTGGGAACCGCGCACTGGCCCTGATCGTTGTTACCCCAAGCCAGAACCGCGCCGTCTTTCAGAGCGATGGTGTGGTAGGCACCACCCGCGATAGCAGTGACGCCGCTATTGGCAGAGGCAGGAATGGTGCATTGACCGTAGTAGGTGTCACCCCAAGCCAGAACCGCTCCATCTTTCAGAGCGATGGTGTGGTAGGCACCACCGGTGATAGCAGAAACGCCGCTTTGGGCAGCGGCAGGAATGGTGCATTGATTCTCGGAGTTGCGACCCCAAGCCGTCACAAAGCCACTGATGTCAGCCGACGCGCTAGACGCGCAAAAAAAAGGCGCGGCCACGCATGTGGCAACAACAATGAAGGACTGAGCGACAAACGATGAGGATGTGCGCTTGATCGGCATATGAAGGGTTTCTGTCTGAGCGATCGTGATCTGATTGAATCTCGATTTGCCGTTGATAGGTTTGAACGAGTCGGACACCCCACCCGGGCAAGCTCATCGGCAATGCTCCGCCTTACTGACACGGCCCCCAGCTGATGAGCATCTTGCCGAGGTCGCCGCCATTCACTTCACCGTCGCCGTTGAGGTCGCCGCAGTTCAGTTGCGCGGTGAGGGCGGTGTTGGCGTTGGTGAGGGCGGTGATCTGCGTATTGGCCGCAGCAAGATCCACGCTATCTGGAATACCGTTGCTGTTTGCATCGAGCGCTGGAGTCTGGGCAATTTCGTAACTATCAAGCACGCCGTTCAAGTTGCGATCAAGCGCTGGGTTCTGCGCAATTTCGTAGCTGTCCAGAATTGCATTTAGGTTGCCATCAAATGCGGGATTGGCGGCAATCTCGCAACTGTCAAGCTTGCCATTCAAATCGCGATCAAGCGTTGCATCTTGCGCAATTTCGTCAGTGTCGGGAACAGTGTCGGCATCGCAGTCAGTGCTACCTTTCAGAGCGATGGTGTGGTCGTGACCACCCGCGATAGCAGAAACGCCGCTTTGAGCAGCAGTAGGAATGGTGCATTGACCGAATCCGTTGTCACCCCACGCCAGAACCTCGCCACCTTTCAGAGCGATGGTGTGGAATGAACCACCCGCGATAGCAGAAACGCCGCTATTGGCAGAGGCAGGAATGGTGCATTGACCGAAGTTGTTGTCACCCCACGCCAGAACCGCGCCATCTTTTAGAGCGATGGTGTGGTAGCCACCACACGCGATAGCAGAAACGCCGCTTTGAGCAGCAGTAGGAATGGTGCATTGACCGAATCCGTTGTAACCCCACGCCAGAACCTCGCCACCTTTTAGAGCGATGGTGTGGGAGCTACCACCCGCAATAGCAGAAACGCCTCTTTGAGCAGCAGTGGGAATGGTGCATTGACCGTTGTCGTTTTTACCCCACGCCAAAACCGCGCCACTTTTCAGAGCGATGGTGTGGCTGCCACCACCCGCGATAGCAGACACGCCGCTTTGGGCAGCGGCAGGAATGGTGATTTGACCGTCGCCGTTGTAACCCCAAGCCAGAACCGCGCCACCTTTCAGAGCGATGGTGCAACTGCCACCACACGCGATAGCAGAAACGCCGCTTTGAGCAGCAGTAGGAATGGTGCATTGACCGAATCCGTTGCTACCCCAAGCCAGAACCTCGCCACCTTTTAGAGCGATGGTATAGGAGCTACCACCCGCGATAGCAGAAACGCCGCTGTCGGCAGAGGCAGGAATGGTGCATTGACCGTTGTAGTTGTCACCCCACGCCGTCACAAAGCCACTGATGGTTTGCGCACGCGCACTAGACGCGCAAAACAAAGGCGCGGCCACGCATGCGGCAACAAGAATGAAGGACTGAGCGACGGACGATAGGGATGTGATTTTAAGTTGCATGTGAAGGCTTTCTTTCTGAGAGCTGGTGATCGGTACGAACTCAGCGGCGACGACTACCCACCAGGCCCGCGAGCCCAAGGATTGCCACTGCGCCCGGTGCCGGCACGAAGCCATAAGTAAATGTCTGGTTGAATGACGGCTGGCTTACCGTGCCTGCGCCTGCAGTGAGACCGTCCACCCGTATGGTCACGTTGCCCTTGAACTGCAAGGTCAACACATCGGTGGCGGCAAGGTTCGTGGTCTCCACGCTGAAGCGTCCGAGCATGATGCGCTTGTCGGCGTAGGTGCCGGCGTAGACGTGGTTGCCCGTGGGGGCGTTCGTGTACCAGCCAGCGCCTTCGTAAGCGCCGAGCGCGGTGCTTCCACCAGCAATAGTGTCAGCACCCACAGTGGTGGCGTTCGTGAAGTAGTTGTCAGCGGCGATTCCTGCGGCGGCGTCCTGTGCGCGTGCGCCGATCGTCAGGAAGGAGTCCCACGCGTTACCTGCGGCACCGGAAGCGGGCATCCAGCTTGTACCGGCCGCTTGCGCAAATCCCGCGCCGTTTCCTGCAACGAGCGATGAGCCGTTATTGGGAGCGCCGTTGATGGAAGTCACCACCATGCTGGTGGAACTGGTGGTGCCGTAGAAGTTGACGAGCTTGTCATACGCCCCGGTGAAGTCCACGTAGACATCCATCACGG
>JBIKZY010000234.1:0-3075 GCA_044354475.1 Phycisphaerales bacterium | reverse complement strand
TTCGTCGGATTCATCTCCAACGGAGCTGCTATCTCCAGCCTGACCATGGCTGCATCCGACACCGCCCCCGGGGACATTTATGTCACCGCGAACAACATGTACTTTGGTGTAGTCCCGGCCCCGGGTTCGCTGGCACTCCTTGCATCCGCTGGTCTCAGCGCAACGCGCCGCCGACGCAACTGACGGTACTAGCACCACGCCCCATTACTCCCGATGAGAACCCCACGCTCCCGCGGTGCCCCAGCACCCGGGAGCGTGTGTCATTCCCACCAGTTCCCCGCTTGGACGACTTCCACCCGAATCACGGACGCCCCCCCAGCCAATGTCGCGCAGCGACGAAGCCTGGGTCCCCGCCGCGAAAGCCACCCGTGGGACGCAACAGGCGCTGCCCGAAGGGCACCACCAGTTGCGAAGTGAAAGCCACCCATGGGACTCGACGCGACTGCCCAAGCGGCCAGGCCGCGCGGGCATCAAGCGCGAGGACCAGTTCCTTCGGCCGATCCAATCGGCCGAAGGAACGCGCGTCGCCAAAGGCGATGCGCTGGGAGGCTGAAACGCAGCAACAGGCGCTGCCCGAAGGGCACCGCCTGTTGCGTAGTGAAAGCCACCCATGGGACTCGAACCCACGACCTGTGCTTTACGAAAGCACTGCTCTACCACTGAGCTAGGGTGGCAATACCGACCCACAATGATACCGCCCCGCCCCGCATCCCCACGCCGTTCATCGCGCGCAGGTCACCCGCAAGGCATCTACCACATCAAATTAAACGTCACTGTCCTTGGCCTCAGCCGGACCCTTCTTCGGCTCATCAGCCGCACCGCCTGAGCCGACTTCATCGACCACGTCATCAAGTGGCGCATCGCCCGTTGGCGCAACCCGCACACCGGGCACGCGATTCTTAATGATCAGGTCGACCGCCTCACTTGATGGCAAGCTGAGCGCCCCGAACGCAGCAGCAGCCGCATCGGCCAGCGCTCCGGTCGACTGCTTCACCAACTCGCGAATCGCATCAGCCTGTGCCGTCGTCGCCTTGGAACCA
This sequence comes from Phycisphaerales bacterium, assembly GCA_044354475.1. GTDB lineage: Bacteria > Planctomycetota > Phycisphaerae > Phycisphaerales > SM1A02 > UBA966. The sequence continues at coordinate 2,035 of JBIKZY010000234.1, read as the reverse complement.
AAGCGACGCGCGCCCTGACCAACTGGAGCCAAGAGCAACGTCTGCTCATCACCCTCAGCAGCAAGCGCTGCATCAATGATGGCGCGTTGGGCGCGGGTACTGTCAACCATGGCCAACAGTGCCGCAACAGAAACCTTTACCTGACCTTCTTGCGTTCGCAGCGCATCAACAAGCCCTGATTCAGCATCAGCAATCTTGTAAACGTTGCCAGACGCAAGACCAATGCGGGTAAGTGCGTCGACTCCGTCGTTCACGTAACGCGAACTATCCGAAGCGCCCAAGCGACCGCCGAGTGCCTTGGCAACCAACGCGTCCGCGCCGGCCTTGAATGCATCATCGGAAATGTCAGCGCCGAGCACCACGGTACGACCGTCATCAGCAAGCTTGTCGAGCCCAGCCTTGTCAGCGGGTTGCGCCACCACAATCACTGGGATGTTGGCGCCGATACGCATCGCACGAACAGCCTGGTACTGCGAACGCACCTGCGCGCCGTTTCCAGCAATCACCACAATGTCCGCGCCAGCATTACGGGCTGCGATCGCCCCAAATTCCGTGGCATCACGCGCGGCAGTCAACGGCATGAAGCCAAGCGCTCTGAGAGCGCCCGCGATGCGCTGCGCATCCTCGGTACCGCGACTGATCACACCGGCGTAGGTTTCATTGCCGCCACGAATGGCCTGAGCCAGAAGCGGAACAACTTGCTCGCTGCCTGCAAACGAAGCCTTCGGAGTAATGGAGGCGAGCGTGAACGCGGCCTCAAACTGCACGCGACGATCCGCGTAATCCAGTGCCTTGACTACTGATGTTGAGCCATCGCCAATCATGGCCGATGCGCTGGCTGTTTCACGCAGCGCGGCAAGCGACGATCGCACCAGACCGGTGTCCGACAAATCCATACCGATCTGCAATACGGCCTGCATCGTCTGCGGACCAGCAGTGGTTGCATAGAACTGCGCGGACCGACCTTGACCATCAAAGAGCGGATCGATCACGCCTTCAGTCATCGCAGCCTCGCGACGCAAGTCAGCGGCCACAAAGATTGCCAACGCACGGTCATCGCTTGCATCAAGTTCAAGCGCGCGGCGCGAAAGCATCATTGCCATTGCATCAAAGTAGACCTTGGTGGAAATGCGGTCAGCAGCAAGGCCGCCAAACTCCGTCCACTTCCAGACGTTCTGCATTGACTCGGACGGATACGCAGCAAGTGATGGATCGGCAGTGAGGAACGCATAGGCCTGCTCCGCATACGCCTTGTGCGCAGGCTGATCAGTGGCGCCGAGTGCGCGGACTGCGTCCATGGCAGCACCACTGACGTCGGGCGTCACACCCTTCGTTTGTGCCAAATCCAAGAGAACTGGCACCGATACCGGATAGCCAAGTTGACCCAAGATCACGCAGATCTTGCGCTGCGCAGCGGGATCGAGTGACTTCACCGCAAGTGCCAGCGGTAGCGCTGACTGACGGCGCATCTGCACCAGCATGCGCATCGATGCCGCTTCGAGTCCAAGATCACGGCCTTCAACCACTTGACGCATGAGCGCGGGGGTGGCGTACTCACCAGCGGCCATCAATCGATCGGTGGCGATCATCTGACCGCGCATCGGGCCAACCAGCATCTTGACCGCTTCTTCAATGCGATCAATCTTGCGCGCGAGCAACTGCCGCCCTGCTTCAAGTTTGGTTTCCAGCGCAGCGGAGGCATCGGCGACATCGGTCATCCGACGGCTACGACGGAACGCTTCGTCCATGCGCTTATCAAGGTCGGCGCTATCGATCACCATGGCCAGTTCGCTTGGCTCCACGGAGTCAGCAAGCAACACATTGGCCGCGGCGGTCGCGCTCTCCGGCTTGGCAATCATGATGTTGTGCACGTAGAGCGAGGCCGCTTCGATGAGCTTGGTGCGGTCAGCACCAGACTCGGGCTGGGCTGCAGCCGGGGCTGCGCCATCCTGCGCCATGACAGGCAGCGTAAAGCCGCCAGTGATGGCAACGAGTGCGAGCGGGAGAATCAGCTGCGAACGCTTCAGGACGTGCA
>JBIKZY010000233.1:0-3094 GCA_044354475.1 Phycisphaerales bacterium | reverse complement strand
CCGTCACCTTCGTTCCGTCCGCCAGTTCGTGGCTCGACCAGACATGCACCGACACCCAGCGCGTGAAGGGCGCCGTGCTCGCCGCGGCATCGCGCACGATCGCATCGGCGACTGCATCCGGCCCGCCCATCCCGGGATGTTTTCCGTCCATGCCAGCCCACAGGCAATAGCCCGCCGTGACGAACGGCACCTCGCCGCCGCGACCGTTCGATGCCCAGTCGATGCGGCCGCGGCCCGCGTTGTACGGCGCGTAGTCGCACACGAAAGCACCAAGGAGCGGGTGAAGTCCTTCCGCGATCCATCGACGCGCCTCGGCGGCGCCCGGCGTGTTCGAGTGCAGCATCAGCATCCCCGCCATCACCGCACCGGTGCGATGATTCTGTGCATCGAGCCGCCGCATGAACTCGCGGAACAACTCCTCGCGCCGACCGGTATTCTCCGCGAATCGATCCGGATACCAGTAGCCCGCAAACTGTTCAATGAGCGCGGTGCCGGCCGGTTGTGTCTCGCCGATCCGCTCCAACACGCACGGCGCTGCCTGCGAAAGCGACGAGAGGCACGCACCGAACCCGATGGGAAAGCTTCCGTGCAGCGGATGATCCCAGTACGCGGGCGGCTTCACGGGCGGCGTGCCCGGCGCCGGCGTGGCCGGCATGTTGCGTGGCGCGCCCGGCCCCCAGAAGGAGCCGCAGAGCCACTGCAGATTGTCGCCATCACTTAAGACCAGCGCAACGCACGGGCGACGATCGGCAAAATCAACAGAGGATGCGGGCATGCCTGCCACGGCCGGAAAGTGTGCATCAAGCGCGCCGGCGGAAAGAAACGGTTGGTTCCGCATCCAGTTGCTTGCGGTATTTGAATGCCCGCGCACCGAGACTGCCAGCGTATGCATTGCTTCGTCGCCCTCGTCCCAACCGAAGGTGGGCGCCAGGTCATCAAGCCGATCGATCATCGGCCACGCCTGTGCACCGGCGCCGTAGCCCACCCAACACTGCTGCGAAATAGCCGCGTCGCGGTTGCGCTGCACGCCGGGGTCGAGCATCGACAACGTGCTGCGCGAAAGTTGCGCTGCATCTGCTGATGACATTGGCACGCGCCCATCCGCCAGCATGCGCAGACCGAGCGCTTCCGCGCGCGGGATCAGCGATTCTTCAATGAGCACCGCGCGATGGATCCCCGCCAGGCTGGTAGCGACGTTCACCGATTCATTGGTCGATGCATTCTTTGCGGTGTACGCCTTGCGTCCGCTGGGGTCGCGCGCATACGCCACGTAGCCGCGCACCCATCCCGCGCGCATGCCGCGCTCCAGGAGTTCCCACGGCGTGAAGGTGCCACGGTCTTCCAATCCAAGCCGCGCCACCGTGCGCTCCTTCCATTCACCGTAGCGCTGCACCACGGTGTCGTTCCACACCAGTTCGTCCGCTTCACCGCAGTTCACTGCCAACGCCGCTAGTCCGGCGAGCGACGCGGAGAGCATCTCTTCACGCATGTCGACGGTGAAGGCGGTCGTTGCAGGTGTTGGAACTCCTTGAACCCGTACCGTGACGAATCCGCGCGGCGCACGTTGCGCGGGCCACCACGAGTCGCGAGCTGCACGCGCAGGGTCCGAGCGTTCTATTGACAACGCCGCCAAGAACGCAAGGAGGACGGCGTAGAACATCACGGGGCGCACCAAACCATTGTTGCACAACTCACGCCTGTACGCGGGCCTTCACTCGCCCGTAACGGTGTTCACCGCCGGGTGTTGGAACGCAGACCCGCTCCACCGGGTCAGCCGCCCCCGCTCCAGGCGATCAACAGCGGCGCCTGCTCGCCAGCCCGCGGCACCGGACGGGAACGCCGCGACGAGGAAGAACGCGGAAGTCGCTCCTGCGGCTGGGATTTTCCTCGGTACTATGCTTTTCCTCAATTTGCATTCGCCACCTTCCGGAGGACAAGACATGGTCACCAACCCGTTCGCGCATGCCAGCTACCTGCTGCGCCGCAAAGTTTTCAAGCTCTTCGGCGGTTCTTTCCACATCTATGCGCCGGATGGGTCGCTCGCGTTCTTCTCGAGCCAGAAGGCGTTCAAGCTGAAGGAGGACATCCGGATCTACTCCGACGAGACGAAGTCTCAGGAGCTGCTCGTGATCACCGCCCGCAGGGTCATCGACTTCGCGGCCACCTACGACGTCTTCGACAGCGCCAGCGGCACCAAGATCGGCGCGCTGCGCAGGAAGGGCATTAAGTCGATAGTCAAGGACGAGTGGCTATTCCTGAACACCTCGGACCGGGAGATCGGGACGATCAAGGAGGACCATGCCGCGCTCGCCCTCCTCCGCCGAACGGCTCTTAGTCTGGTGCTGCCGCAGACGTACCACGGGACGGTGGGTGGCAGGCCCGCCTGCACGTTCAAGCGGAACTTCAACCCGTTCGTGAGCAAGGTGCAGCTCGACTTCACCGTTGATACTGCCGGTGCCCTGGACCGTCGGCTCGGAATCGCCGCCGCGATCGTGCTCATTGCGATCGAGGGGAAGCAGAACTGACCGGTCGCGGGGCCGGTGCGATCGCCGGTACCGCTAGCGCCGGACTCGCTTACGCCCACGAAGGACGGCGTAGAAAGTCGCGAGGCGCACCCGATTATTGTGGCGCAAGTTGCGGACGTATGCACGCGTTCACTACTCCGCTTTCCGCGCCGTCATATCAAGGCTCGTGATGAAATCACTCGGCGTAGTGCCCGCTGGCAGCGCGGCCACGATCTTCAAGTAGAGCGGGTCTTGCCAGTCCGTCATAGCGGCGATGTACTCGGGCTTCGGAGTGAGCACGATGTCCGTGAGACCCGCGGCTACTGCTTGGGCGCGTGACTCCTCAACGAGCACGGCGCCTGCAACGCAGCCAACCAGCGCTTCGACATCGTGAAGCACCGCCGGTGGGAGCGGTCGAAGCAAGGCCAAGTCCGAAACCGCCACGCGTCCGCCGGGAGCGAGTACGCGCGCAATTTCTTTCCACACGCGCGGCTTGTCCGGCGAGAGATTGAGGACGCAGTTGGAGATCACCACATCAACACTGCCATCGGCAACCGGAAGGCTTTCGATCTCACCGAGGCGGAACTCCA
>JBIKZY010000067.1:0-11297 GCA_044354475.1 Phycisphaerales bacterium | reverse complement strand
AGTCAATGCTCTCGGTAACGATGGTGTTGAGGACGGTGTTCGGCCATGCAACGGCACTTGTTGAACCAACGGCGCGGAACTCAAACTTGTTGCCAGTGAAGGCGAACGGAGACGTGCGGTTGCGATCGCTTGCGTGGCGCGGAATGTGCGGAAGGCTGGTGGCGCCAAGATCAAGTTCGCCGCCGGTCTTGGTCTTCTTGGGCGTGCCAGTCTGCAACTGATCTAGAATGTCAGTGAGCATGTCGCCAAGGAAGATGCTCATGATGGCCGGAGGTGCCTCATTTGCGCCTAAACGGTGGTCATTTGCGGCGCTGGCAATGGATGCGCGCAACATGTCAGCGTGCAGATCCACGGCGCGAATCACTGCAGTCAGGAACACCAAGAATTGCATGTTGGTGTGCGTGTCCGCGCGTGGATCAAGAAGATTGATGCCCGTGCTTGTGGACATGGACCAGTTGTTGTGCTTGCCACTTCCATTGATGCCTGCGAACGGCTTCTCGTGGATCAAGCACTCAAATCCGTACTTGCGAGCCACCATGCGCAACACTTGCATGGTGATCATTTGGTGATCAACGGCGATGTTGGCATTCTCAAACATCGGCGCCAATTCGTACTGGCTTGGAGCCACTTCATTGTGACGCGTCTTGGCGGGAACGCCCAGCTCAAAGAGCCGTGCTTCTACTTCCGCCATGAAGGTCAGTACGCGGTCCGGCACTGCGCCGAAGTAATGGTCATCCAGTTGATGACCCTTGGGCGGATTGGCGCCCATCATGGTTCGGCCAGTCATCATCAAGTCGAGGCGCTGCTCGGCCTGTTCACGCTCGACCAGGAAATACTCCTGCTCGCAACCGAGGGTGCCCACGACGTGGGAGACGCCCGCGTCGTGACCAAAGATTTTCAGAATGCGCATCGCCTGCTTGGAAAGCGCTTGAATGGAGCGCAGGAGCGGGGTCTTCTTGTCGAGCGCTTCGCCGGTCCAGCTGACAAACGCGGTGGGGATGCACAAGGTGGTGATGCCCGACGGATTGCGCAAGAGGAACGCTGGACTGGTGGCGTCCCAAGCGGTGTAGCCGCGCGCTTCGTAGGTGTCGCGGATTCCGCCCGACGGGAAACTGGATGCATCGGGTTCGCCGATCACCAGTTGGTTGCCGGAGAACTGTTCAATGGCGCTGCCATCGGACATTGGATTGAGGAACGCATCATGCTTCTCAGCAGTGATGCCGGTCAGTGGTTGGAACCAATGGCAATAGTGCGTGGCGCCGTGTTCGATTGCCCAGTCCTTCATGGCAACGGCAACCGTGTTGGCGATTGCTGGGTCAAGCGATGTGCCTTGACTCATGGTGCGCTGCAACTTTGTAAAGACATCAGTTGGCAGGCGCTTCAGCATGGTGTCACCGCTGAAGGTCATGCATCCGAAGTAGTCCGAGGCGCGCGTTGGATTGTCGAACGTTGAGGTGTTGGAGCTCATGTGCGTGCCGTGAGAAGTATTGATGAACGGGTTCATGGTGGTCGTAGGGCCTCCTAAGCCCAAGTTGATAACTGTATGTTGACAGGAGGGGGCGATCAACCCCCTAATTCACCGCGGAATCGAGCGAATCCCCGAATTTAGCCCAAGATTGAGCGGCGCCGCTTCACATAGTCCCAGACCACGAAGCGGTCGAGTTCCCGTCCGGCAACAAAGAACACGCGGCCGCCCGTTGATTCTGCCATGCGGTGCGCAAACTGCACATCGTCTTCGGTTTGGCTCCAACTTGGCAGCAGGAAGACGTTGATGGTGATGCCAGCCTCTTTGCAGCGCATGGCTTCGCGGATGGTCTCGCGTTCTGTTCGTGGATCCGGCGGATACATCATGTATAGATCGCTGCCCTCAAAGTGCGCCGTTGGCAGTCCGTCAGTGATCAGCATCACTTGGCGATTTGGCGTTGGCCGACCGCCGAGCCATTGTCTGGAAAGTTGCAGCGCGCGCTGGATGTTGGTGAAGTGCAGGGGCAGATCCATCTCCGTGATGTCGGGGTCTGACATGTCTGCGCGCAGGCGCACCACGGACTCCCGAATGGTGACCGGCTTGGGCATGATGCTGGGGATTTCTCCCGAAGACCGCAACTTGGCAACGGTGTACATCTCAACAAACTGCAAATAGTCGCCGGGGTAGTCGCTGCGAATCAGACCATCGAGCGCCATGGCCATGCGCTTGGCTTGCACGTACTGACCACCATTACGCATAGAACCAGACATATCCATGATGACTGCCGTCGCGCACTTTGGTTGTTGGCGCGTCTTGTGCACCACCATGTCGTCGGAGCGCATGCGTACCGGAGTGCCGGGCGCGCGCGGGCCGTCTGCGGATTCACGGAGCAGGGCATTCACCATGCTCTGCGGGATGTCCATGGCGGACGGACTATCGCCAAATTCGTAGGGCCGCGTGGAAGGCAATTCCACCGCGCCGTCTGGGCTGGCAACGCCTTCGTGCCTGCCGCTCCGAGCTGCTTGCAGGCCGCCAAAGATGGTGGCAAGCAGGCTGCGCTGGTACAGGCGCATGGCCTTGGGGCTGACTTGCCAGCCGCCTTCCGGAGTGCGCGCGAGGCCTGCATCCTCGGCCAAACGCTCCAGCAATTCATTCACTCTTCGTTGGGCGTCGCGGAGCGAGTCAACCTGTTCTTGCGGCGCGAACTCTTCCAATGCATCCATGTCAATGATGGCTGGCTTTGCATTCTTGAGTGCTTCGCGCAACTGCTCCAAGAGGCGGTCGAGTTCTTCCAACTCTGCCTTCACCTCGATCGCGCCGGGAACATCAAGCGCTTCGCGACCGCTGAACGACCATCGTGAAGTGAGTTGATCAACTTCATACTTCTCGCGCAGGCGTTCCAGCGCTTGCGTAAGCGCGCGCTGCTCGGGTGAATTCTCTGGAAGTCGGTACCACAATCGCTCCAGATCGCGCAATTGCTCGCCGGCAATAGCGTGCGCGATGCGTTTAGCAACGTCGGGCTTGCCGGTTTCAGGTACCGCTCTGGCAGCTGTGTCTAGGAACGCTTTCGCAGCAGCGTGCGTTGCGGGTGTTGGGTCATAGGTAGAAAGAATGCGTTCTTTGCGTTGCTCAAGCAATTCGATGAGCGCATCAATGCTCGGTCCAAGGCCTTGGATCTGCGAAGGATCAATGCGAATGGCATCCGCAAGTTCTTCGTCCGTGAAGTGGCGCATCGAGCCCGCGGCGAGCAGGTGTTCGTACGCGCCACGCGCGGCACCGCTGGAGTCAGCAGGCTGCGCTTGACCAAACTTGACGGCGTCGTAGCCGAGGTACGTATGCAACACGCCGCCGAGTGGCTGTGGGGCAATTGGGCGCACATCAGGAACTGGTGCGCCCATCGATTCATCAGCGTCAGGCGACATGTCGTCGTCGTGTGCCACGGCGGTTACTTCACCTCATAGGACGTGCGGCCGTGCTTGGCGGTTCGGCTTACGCGATCGGTGGCCCACAGTCCCGCAAGTACAAACTCCGCGCATGAAGCTCGAACGGCGGCATCGGTGCTGGCATTCACTTCAAATGCCTTGTCCCATGCTTCCGGCACGCTGTTCATGCGTTGTGCGTATTGCGCGCTGGGCACCAGATCGCCCACTTCAATGCGCACACCCTTGGCAAACGCATCCGCAATGGCTGCCAGGCCGTGCTCTTCTACATATTCCTTGAATACAACGCCAACCGCTTCGGCCACGATGGCATCAATCACTTGGCGCTCGTTCATCTGATGGCTGCCCATGAGATCAAGTTCCAGCTTTCCAAGTGCGGAGGAATGCAAGTGCGAAAGGTCGCTGATGCGCGGCGCTGCTGGAGATTCACCAAGTTGGATTGCTCGACGCCGTGCGCTGGCAACCATGGTGCGCCAATTGGCAACGCTGAAACGCGCGCTGACTCCCGAGGCATGATCAACAAACTTACTACGCCGAGCGGCGATGGAAATCTCTTCCACCACTCGATCCATGAATGGCGGAACAATTACTGGGAATTCGCCACCAAGGTCCATGCCTGCCTCTTGCCGGGTGATGGCAATGCCAGCATCGCGCTCGCGTGGATAGTGGGTGACCACGGTGCTTCCAATGCGGTCCTTCAGCTGCGGAATCACCTTGCCGGAGCGGTTGTAGGTGCTTGGATTTGCGCTAAATACCAGTAAGACATCCAGATCGAAACTCACCGGATAGCCGCGAATTTGTACGTCGCGTTCTTCCAGCACATTGAAGAGACCAACTTGCACCAGTTCATCAAGGTCTGGCAGTTCGTTCATGGCAAAGATGCCGCGGTGCATGCGCGGAACCAGACCGAAGTGCAATGCGTCTTCGGAGCCCATGCTGGTGCCGGCGGCGAGACGCGATGGGTCGATTTCACCAATCAGGTCGGCGAACTTGGTGCCGGGGGCCAGTCGTTCGGCGTAGCGATCTTTGCGATGCCACCAGGCGATGGGAATGCGATCGGCGGTGTTGGCGCACATCTCTCGCCCGGCGCGGGTGATGGGTTGTTCCGGGTCCTCATGCACTGCGCAACCGGGAATATCCAGGTACGGGAGCCACTCATCAAGGAAGTTTGGAAGCATCCGCATCAGGCGGCTCTTCCCTTGGCCCTTCTCGCCAAGGAACAAGATGTCGTGGCCAGCGATGATGGCCGTTGCCAGTTCTGGCAGGACAGTGTCGTCATAGCCAAGAATGCCGGGGAATAGACCGGCGGCACCTCGATCGCCGCGCGCCGACGATGCGGCGAGGGCGTGCTCAAAGTTGCTGCGGAGTTCCGCCTTGACGGATCGGCTGCGCCAGCCCGATGCGCGAAGTTCAGCCAGGGTGTGAATAGCAGGGGATGTTGGCATAGTTGTTGCTTCGCCGATCATGAGTGACTGTATGCAACTAAATCACTTGGTAGTGTCTTGAAGCCACCCTTTACGCCAGAAATACGTCATCAGGCCAATGACGGTGCATCCCATCAGGCCCAAGGCGAATGGATAGCCGAGCATCCATTCAAGCTCCGGCATGTGTTTAAAGTTCATCCCGTACACACCGGCGATAAATGTCAACGGCATGAACAGCGTGGCAATAATGGTCAGAACTTTGGAGGTTTCTGCCACCTTCAGATTGATGCTGGTCATATAAATGTCCAGCAAATCATTGGCCATGTATCGGTCAGTCTCAAGTTGATCCAAGACGCGCGAGACATGATCGTTCAGATCCCGCAGGTAGTGGCGTGTGTCAGCATCAAAGACGCGGTCGAGTGAGGCCAGTGCGATGGCGGCGTCGCGCAGTGGATGTACGGCGCGGCGCACGCGAATGAGTTCTGCGCGAATGCGGCGAATCTTTCCGAGCGTCCGCCCATCCGGCTTGGTGAAGGCTTCATCCTCAAGCGGCTCCAGCGCTTCGCCGATCCGGTCAACGATGGGGAAGTAGCCATCAACCACTGAATCAGCGATCGCATAGGAGAGGTACGCAGCACCGGAGGTTCGTGCTCTTCCCTTGTTCTCGCGGATGCGGTTGCGCAGTGGATCCAGGCAGTCTCCCGGCACGCTTTGGAAAGTCACCACCACGCGCGCGGTCACCCAGATGGCAAGTTGTTCAGTCCAGAATCCTCGTTCATCTTCGTGCGGCATGGGCAGCACCAAGAATGTGGCGTCGCCGTAGGGCTCACTCTTCGCCCGCTGCGCGGTGTCGGTGGCGTCTTCCATGGCAAGCGGATGGATGCCAAAGTGGTCGGCAATCTCCTTGAGAAGTGCCGGGTTTCCAAAGCCATCCACATCCACCCACAACACGGGCCACTCCGTACCCAGCGCAATGATGTCGGCAACACCGTTGGCGACAAATTCCTTGAAGCTTGTCGGGCCGTAGGCAATCACAGTGACGACTGGCGGAACGTCATCGGGGGAAACCACCATGGTTCCCGGCGCGGTGTAGATGTGGCGCGGACTGGACAGTCGTCGAAACTTCTGCCGAGCACGCCGGGCCGTGATGGCGCTCTTCCGAATGGTGTCGGTGACCAAGTTGCTGAGCGGGTCGGTGCTGTGCTGCTGAGTCATCGGTTCGAACCTTTCGTCATGCGGGCACCTCAATGATGGTCAGCTGATCAGTGGCTGGCTCCAGTGTGGCCACGGTGTATCGCTGCGCGCGGTGCAAGGCGCCCGGATTGATGATGCGCGTTCCGGCGTTGCGTTCGTCCCGTACTTCATGGGTGTGGCCGTGAATCAGGTAGTCCGCGCCGCTGGTCACCGCCGCGCGCAGTGCCGGGAGTTCATGTCCGTGCGTGAAAGCGATGCGCTTTCCGTCCACGGTGATTTCGCCAGCATCGCCGTGCACGGTGATACCGATGTTGGCTGCGTAGCGGGCGAGGGAGTCATGATTCCAATCGCAATTGCCCCACACAACGTGGCTATCAAGCCCCGCGAGCTGGTCAAGGACTAAATCATCCTCCACATCTCCGCAATGAATGAACGTGGTGGCGCCCTTCGCTTGCAGGGCCTCAATGGCGCGCTTGGTGCGTTCCCAGCGGGAATGGCTGTCGGAAATGAGACCGACGATGACAGGCATGGTGCAAGGGTACTGATGTTCCGGGCGCGGTAAGCACCTGGAAAGACTGCGCCCCCGCCGGTGTGGAGGGCGCGCGGATGTTTCTGAAGCATCAATGGTGTCCTGATAATGGAAGGTTTCCGCCGGGCGAGCGATGAGCTTCGCATTCGCGCGCAAGATCCCCGGTACCTTTGCCTCCTCTCATGTCTACTCCCACCTGCGTCACTCGCTTCGCTCCGTCCCCGTCCGGTCACCTGCACGTGGGCGGCGCGCGCACGGCATTGTTCTGCTGGGCCTATGCCAAGGGGAAGGGCGGCACCTTCTTGCTTCGTATTGAGGACACTGACCAGAAGCGGTCAAGCGACTCGGCAAGCGTTGGATTCTTGAAGGATTTGGCATGGCTTGGAATCGGCTGGGACGAGGGTCCGGTGCTCGGCACGCACGGAGGTGGTGCGCACGGCCCGTACTTCCAGAGCGAGCGATTGGATATTTACAACCGCTACCTGGCGCAGCTCGTTGAAGCGGGCAAGGCGTACTACGCCTTCGACACCACGGCGGAACTCGACGCGAAGCGACAGGCCGCCAAGCTGGCGGGTCACGCGTACCGCTACGACCGATCGGAAATGGCAAACCTCCCCAGGGCCACCGTTGATGCATGGCTAGCGGAAGGGCGCCCCGCAGTGATTCGCTGCAAGACTCCGGATGGCCCCATCACCATCGTCGACGAAGTCTTGGGTGAAGCCACGCTTCCTGCTGGCGAAGTTGATGACTTTGTCATTCGTAAGGCGGACGGATTCCCAACCTATCACTTCGCTGTGGTAGTGGATGACGAACTCATGCGCGTCACCCACGTGTTGCGCGCGCAGGAGCACTTCAACAACACCGCCAAGCACATGGTGCTGCAAGACGCGCTTGGGTTCCGTCGTCCGATCTACGGGCACTTGCCGCTGATTACTAATCCCGACGCCAGCAAGATGTCCAAGCGCGACAAGGACAAGGTGCTGCGCAAGACCGTGATCGATCGCAAGCTCACAGTTCCGCCGCAGGACACGATTTCGCAAGCGCGTTTCGATGCGTGGATGGCCGACAAGAACACCCAACTTGAACTTGCCGAGGCATCATTGCTGGCAACGGGTCTGCAAGTCACGCTGCCTGAAATCAATGTGGATGACTTCCGGCAGAGCGGGTACCTGCCAGAAGTGCTGTGCAACTTCCTTGCGCTCAATGGCTGGAGTCCGGGCGAGAATGTAGAGAAGTTTGACACTGAATTCCTCAAGCAGCGTTTCGATCTGAAGCGTGTGGTGAAGACGCCCGCCAAGTTTGATCGCACTAAACTGCTTTCATTCAATTGCGATGCGATCACCGGAATGCCGCGCGAAGAATTTGTATCGCGGGCTCGTCTGCATGGTCAAGAGTTCCACGCAGACTTCATGAAGCGCATCACTGCAGAGCAATTCGAACAACTTGCTGGCGCCAGTCATGAACGATCCAAGACGCTTGATGAAATGTTCCGCACGAATCGGTTCTTCATCATTGCCGACGACGTGCTTGCTTGGGAGCGATCGAAGAATGTTGAGAAGGCGCTCTTGGGTCCGGAACCAAACGGGCTGAGTCACTTGCGTGCCGTGTTGCCTGTGTTGGAAGGCTGTGCGGAGTGGACTGCTGCCGCGCTTGAGCAGGCGATCACGCCGTACGCAGTGCAACACACGGAAGGCAACCTTGGCAAAGTTGCACAGCCGCTTCGAATTGCGGTGAGTGGCGGGACGGTGAGTCCACCCATCTTTGACACGCTGGCAATTCTTGGACGAGACAGCACGCTCAACCGTATCCGCCGGTGTGTTGCTACTTTCACCGCCTGACCGAACGCTGACCCGAGTGCCTGCCCAAGTGGGGATGCGAATCAGGTCACGGATTCGTGTCAGGGTTGTCCGAGCTGGACAACGGACGTTGCATGTTGGTCGACAGTCCGGGCGCGGCCGGTACCCATTGACTCCAGACATTCTCTTCAGTGGTGATCATCGCTTCCACGCGTCCGCTGGACCACAGCCGGTAGACCGCGGTTCCGTTGGGGATGGGATTGGCGGCCATTCCAACTAGCACACCGGATGCCGGCGGTGTAGAAGTCCGGGACGTCGAACGCGGTGCGCCCGGCCCGGTGCCAACGGCCGATTGCGGGTCGAGCGTGGCGGTGGGCTCCGGGTTCGCGTGAGCAGGTTGGTACGTACCGAAGGCCTCCATCGGCGCATCGCTGCTGATCCATTCTCCGGGTCCAGCCTGCGCAGTGCTTGGGAGGTTGGCGCGACCAAGCACCATGCCGGTTCCCTCAACGGCGGCCAGCGCCATGAGTCCAGCGCCAATCATGGCAAGACCAAAGCCAGGGCTGAAGATATCAAGACGCCGTGGCGCGATGGTGTTATCTGCGCGACTCTGAGAAGCGTTGCTGGCGGAGGCGTTGGACGTGTGTGCCATGTGGGTGGTTCTCGGTTCGGTGTGAAACTGTCGCAGGTTTCATCGTCCGCATGGTGTGGATTGCTGCAAGAACGCGCTCATTCCGTTTGATATCTGCATGAGCTAGGGGCAATTTGCGGGTTCCCATTCATTCCGATGGGGGTGCTTGTCCGGACGTCCGGAAGCCGATAGACTGACGGAGTCGGACCATTGGCGCAGTTGGCTAGCGCGTCTCCATGACACGGAGAAGGTCACTGGTTCAAATCCAGTATGGTCCACCTGAATGAACAAGCCCCGCACATCGGCGGGGCTTGTTTGTTTTTGAGTTGGTTGGCGTGCGGAAGTGATCTTCCGAGCAGTTACCGTCGACGGCGACCGCGGAGTGCTGCAGCCATCAGGATGGCGGGGAACGCTCCTGGCGCTGGCACGGCGGTGAACGTGGCGTCGTAGGAGAAGTTGCCGCCAGTGTTCGCGCACTCGGCCGACATCACCAGCCAGTATGTCCCTGCCGCTACCGATCCTGAAAATGAACCGGCCGAAGACAGGGTGGAGACGCCGCCCCAGGCAGTGGCCGCGGCGCCAGTAAACGTCAGCCCAAACATCGGAACGCTTGGATCGGCGCTTCCGAGATCGAGCAGCCCCCAAGAGACGTCATTGCCAATGCCCTCCGCCCCCTGCATGTCGTAGGTAATTGCGAAGGTACTGTTCGATCCGAGGGTGATTTCCGTGATGGTTCTCGATCGGCCTGTGATCGCTCCAAAGCCTTGATCGGCGGTGCCGGTGCATGTACCGACGAAAGTGCTGCCGTTGGCGCGCCAATTGAGATCCGCAGAGATCCCGGGGATGCCGACCATGGAGGCCTGATAGATGCCAAACGCAGAGCCGATGTCCTGGGCGTTCGCATAGATATTGTTTGGGGAGTCGCTTTGCGACACGACTACACCCGTTTGAATACCTCCCGCCTCAGCGATGCTGGCGCAAACAAGGGGCAGGGCGAGGAGTACAGCAGTCGCGGTGGTCGCGGTGTGTTTCATATATTTCTTTCGCAGGCAGCAGAGGGTTGAAAAGGGTCAATCTCTAGTCTTATAAGCGTAAATGGCGGGCACAACCCATCATCGAGTTTGTCAGAAATTTCGCTGCCTTCGCATTTCAAGCACGGAAGCCGCGTTCCGCCACTGAGTTACGATGTCGACAATGAACCCTAAAAATCTTCTCAATTTGCGGAGCTGCGCCCTGTTAGCGGTCGCTTCTGCAGGCATCACCACGTCAGGATGCATCCGAGAAGTGATCTCCGGCGAGGATCCGCAAGCGAAGACGCCTGCGCTGGTTGGGAAGACCAGCTCAGACACGCTGACGATTCGGCTCCCGTGGATGGAGATTCCGCAGCCGCGGCTCCTTTTGAACGACAAGTTGCTGCGTGTCGAGACCATTTATGCACGGAGCCCGCACGGGGCCATGCGGTTTACTCTTCGGGCCGTCACCGGGGCAACTGCGATCGTTGATGTGAAGTCGAAGCGTCTGCCGGACGACTCCATGGAGTTCACCTACGAAATCACCTCGCTTCCTCCCAAATATGTGGTGGACACGCTGGTCATGCTTGCAGCCGACAATGGGCGACCGGAAGTGCAAGTGCAGGTGAATGGCGCGCCCGTCAAGACGCTTGTTGGAACCGAAGTGGTAGTCATTCAGCTATCCCGCGATGCCGCAACCAAGATCCTTGCCATTCCGGTATTCCCGCCGGAAGTTCCGGCGGGCGCTGCGGTTCCCGCCGCCACCCCTGCAGTGACTCCTGCTGTTGTTCCTGCGCCAGTGACGGGTACTTCCGTCACTCCGCGCGCCTGAACCGTGGATATTCTCATTATCTGATCTGACCTCCTACCAACGGACCGTTGCTTCATCATGCGCCACTTCATTGCACTTACCGTCGCCACCCTCTCGATCGTCTCATGCATGGCTGCACAGCCGATGGAGCCGACCGCTCCGAACACACTCTCGGCAGCCGAAGTCAAGGACGGATGGGTACTGCTCTTTGACGGTAAGGATGCCAGCAAGTCTTTCCGCGGCTTCAAGCGCACCGACACGCCAAAGGAGTGGGCTGTTGAAGATGGCGGCATCGTGCTGCGTGGTAAGGGCGGCGACCTCGCCACTAAGGATGAATACTCGGACTTTGAGTTTGCCATTGACTGGAAGATCACCAGTGGCGGCAACAGTGGCATCATGTGGCGTTCCTCGGAAGACTTCGGAGCGCCGTGGGAAACTGGCCCGGAGATGCAGGTCCTTGATGACGCCAAGCATGCCGATGGCCAAAGCCCACTCAC
>JBIKZY010000232.1:0-3108 GCA_044354475.1 Phycisphaerales bacterium | reverse complement strand
ACATGCTTGTCCCACGCCTTGGCCTTGGCATCAAGTGCACGATGCAAGCGCTTCAGTGCGGGCACCAATTGCTCATGAATAGCAACCGCGCCAGCCACCTGCATGGCAGTTGGGAATGTGTCGTTTGAACTCTGCCCGTAGTTGACATCATCATTTGGATGCAGAGGCTCTTTTGAGCCGATCGGCTTACCGCGCATGACACTGGCGGTGTTAGCGATCACCTCATTGACATTCATGTTGGTGCTCGTGCCGGAGCCAGTCTGATAGACATCAATCGGAAAGTGCCGCATCACTTGCGCGCGGCGATCGGCAAAGTCTTCGAGCAGGCGCTCGCAGGATTCAACAATGTCGTTTGCTTTCGCACGCTTCAATTCGCCAAGCTTCAGGTTCGCCTGCGCGCACGCGCGCTTGAGTTCGAGATACGAAGCAATTACTTGCGGCGGCAATGGCCGACCGCTCACCGGGAAGTTCAACACAGCGCGCTGCGTAGTAGCACCGTGCAGCAATTCATGGTGGACATGCATTTCCCCCATGCTGTCGGATTCGATACGGGTGTGCGATGGTGCTGAAGCAGAGGCTGCGGACTTCTTGGTGCGTTTCGACATGGTTGCTGGCTTGTTCTTTGACATAGTCTTGGGCATAGTCTTGGGCATAGTCTTGGACATGATTGTGGGCTTCGTTGCGGGCTTCTTCGTGGGGCCGTGTGGGCATTTATCGTAGCGATGACATGTGTGTGCAGGGGGTGCATATGGCGGCTTACACTTTCGCCGTGCAAGTTCAGAATAATTCTTCGATCAACGGGAGTTCAGCGCCGCGCACCATGGTTGTCGAGGATCTCTTTCTTTCCGCACTTGACGTTCCAGCCACGGAGCGTGCTGCGTGGCTGACGGCGCATGCCGACGTCAGCGCCGCGGAGCGCGCGGCTGCCATGGCGATGGTGGCGGCATTTGAGGCAGGTGCCGGGCGTGTAGACGCAGCGATGGGCGCCATGCGTGTTGAACTGAGCGACGCCATGGCTCACGGCGACGGTAGTGCGGGCCGTTATGTGCTGTTACACAGACTTGGCTCGGGTGGATTCGGCGATGTATTCCTTGGTCGTCAAGAGCATCCGGTGCGGCGCCTGGTCGCTGTGAAAGTCTTGCGCGATGCGCTCGCTTCGCCCGTTGCGCATGCACGCTTTCGTGTGGAACAACAGGCGGTTGCTTCGCTTGATCATCCTGGGATTGCAGCAATGCTTGAGACCGGGGAATTGCCCGATGGTCGTCCGTGGTTCGCCATGCCGTTCGTTCCTGGTCTACCGATTACTGACTTTGCCCGGGAACATTCGCTTGGTGTGAACAGCCGGGTTCGCATGGTGACCGATGCCTGTGATGCCGTCGAGCATGCACACCGCCGCGGGGTGATTCATCGTGATTTAAAGCCTGCAAATGTGCTTGTTGCTGATGATGCCGGCGTGGTTCGCCCGCGAGTCATTGACTTTGGTGTAGCTAAATTGGCAGACGCAGCATTTATGGGCGCGGGCACCAGTACGGTGGAGGGCGCCTTGGTGGGAACGCCGGAGTACATGTCGCCCGAGCAAGCGGACGCTGCTCCGCCGGACACGCGCAGTGATGTGTTCTCCTTGGGCACAATCCTCTATGAACTTCTTGCCGATCGATTGCCGCGCAGTACGGATGCGTTGCGCTCAGGCGGTCGCGCGGGACTTGCAGCCGCCATTCGCGGCACTGCGCCAGCGGCTCCGTCTGTGTTTGCGCCCGCGGCACGGTCGGTGGACAGCGATCTTGATGCAGTGTGCATGCAAGCCATTGCAGCCGATGCCAGCGCGCGCTACCAATCCGTGGGCGAACTGCGCGCGGACCTCCAGCGTTGGAGCGACGGCGAGACACCGCTAGCAGTGCATCCTTCGCAATTCGGCCGTGCATTGCGATTAGCACGTCGGCATTGGCGTGGCGTTGCGGTGGTGGCGTTGGTGACGATGGCGCTGCTTGGATCTACGGCATTCTCAGTTCGTCAGGCCAATGCGGCGGAAGTGGCGCGCGCCGATGCGCAACGTCAGGCGAATGCGGCGGAAGTGGCGCGCGCCGATGCGCAACGTCAGACGAATGCGGCGGAGTTGGCGCGCGCCGATGCGCAACGTCGTGCCGATCAGAATGCGCGTGTCTTGGAGTACATGACCGGGGTCCTTGCAGGTGCTGATCCAACAGCGCAAGGCGGCCGCGAAGATGTCACCGTGCGCGAACAGTTAGCGTTTGCAGTTGCGGATCTTGATAAGGGCGCCCTGCGCGAGGCGCCGGGCGAAGCGGCGGAGATTCGCTACGCGATCGGTGGCGCCTTCACGGGCATTGGTCGAAATGATGACGCCGTGCTGCAGTACCGCGCCGGCATGGATGCGCTGGAAGCGAGCCATACGGATTTGCCAGCGCTGGAGTGCAAACTTGCTATCCAGTGCTCGGCTGGTTTGGCGATTGCTAACCGTGGTGCCGAAGCTGTGGTGATGGCTCATCGCGCTCTTACCTGCGCGGACCGCGCCACCGACGCCGTATTGCGGGGTCGATCGCTTTCAACGCTTGCCGACGCGCAGCGCGTCGATGCCACGGATATGGCAGCCGCCAAGCAAAATGGCGAGGAAGCAGTTCGAATCCTTCGCTCGGTGCCCGGCGCGCCGCCCGAAGAATTGGCGTCGGCGCTGAACAATTTGGGCGTAGTGCACTTCATCATGGGCGATATGGATGCAGGGATCGCCGCGTCAGAGGAGGCGATAGCCATTAACCGTCAGCTTGGCCAAGAGGGCACTTACAAGGCGATGTTTGATCTGCACAACATCTCACAAATTGAGCGGGGTGCTGGGCGGTTTGATGATGCGGAGCGGCACACCCGTGAAGCGCTGGTCTTGGTGGAACGATTTGCCGGAATGAAGCACCCGCATCGCGCCAGTGTTCTTGCCAGCCTTGCGCTCATCAAGCGCTCTAAGAAGGAGTTTGCTGAAGGCGAGAAGTACCAGCGCGAAGCAATTGAAATCCTGACGGAGTTGGATCTTGGAAACTCTCCCGACGCTGGAATTGCATTTCTCAATCTCGCCAGTCTCTTGCGCGATCAGGACAAACTCCC
>JBIKZY010000231.1:0-3125 GCA_044354475.1 Phycisphaerales bacterium | reverse complement strand
GACTCCGCGTTCTTATGGACGCGGCGCCGCTCCGTCACGAACACAGTTCCCGAAACACATGCACGCAGGCATCGCGTGCACCATCACGAGAGAGACACGGAATACCCATGAGAATTGCACGACGCTTCACGACCGCTGGCAAGGACGTCTACGGAACCACCGAGTGGACCACCCGCTCAAGCCGCATCTCAAATTCAGACGGCAGCACCGTCTTTGAAATGCACGATGCGCAGGTTCCTGCGTCATGGAGTCAGCTTGCCACGGACATCGTGGTCAGCAAGTACTTCCGCAAGGCCGGCGTGCCACAACTGAGCGCCGACGGTCGTCCTCTCAAGGATGCCGCGGGCAAGCCCGTTCTTGGACCAGAGCGCAGCGTTCGCCAAGTGGCACATCGCTTGGCTGGTTGCTGGCGCCACTGGGGCGAGAAGTTCGGCTACTTCACTGCAAAGAAGGACGCTGACGCTTTCTACGACGAACTCGCGCACATGCTGCTCAATCAGATGGCCGCGCCGAACAGCCCACAGTGGTTCAACACTGGCTTGAACTACGCCTACGGAATCAGCGGCCCTGCGCAGGGTCACTGGATCGCGGATCACAAGACTGGCAAAGTTGGCCTCGCCAAGGATGCCTACACGCACCCGCAGCCGCACGCCTGCTTCATTCAGGGCGTGAAGGATGATCTGGTTGGCGAAGGCGGAATCATGGACCTGTGGACCCGCGAAGCGCGACTCTTCAAGTACGGCTCCGGCACCGGCACCAACTTCTCCAACGTCCGCGGTGAGAACGAACAACTCTCCGGTGGCGGTCGCAGTTCTGGACTGATGAGCTTCCTGAAGATCGGCGACCGCGCCGCAGGTGCGATCAAGTCCGGCGGTACCACGCGCCGCGCTGCCAAGATGGTCTGCTTGGATGTCAATCACCCTGATATTGAGAAGTTCGTCAACTGGAAGGTTCGTGAAGAAATCAAGGTTGCCGCGCTTGTTGAAGGCATGAAGCACCTGGCTCCGAACCAGAAGGAACTGGCGGAGAAGTTTGGGCTCAAGCTCGATTACGACTTCAACGGCGAGGCCTACTACACCGTCAGCGGACAGAACTCCAACAACTCCGTGCGACTCTCTGATGAGTTCATGGATGCAGTGGAAGCCAACGGTGAGTGGACGTTGATTCGTCGCACCGATGGCAAGGTCGCCAAGACCCTCCCCGCTGTCGATCTGTGGAAGCAAATCAATGAGGCCGCGTGGCACTGCGCAGACCCGGGCATCCAGTACGACACCACCATCAACGCGTGGCACACTTGCCCGGAAGGCGGGCGCATCAACGCCAGCAATCCGTGCAGTGAGTACATGTTCCTGGACAACACCGCGTGCAACTTGGCGTCCATCAACCTGCTCAAGTTCTATGACTCCGAGACGCGCACCTTCGACATCGAGGGTTACGAGCACGCCATCAGTCTGTGGACGGTCGTCTTGGAAATCAGCGTGCTGATGGCCAGCTTCCCATCCAAGGAAATCGCTGAACTCAGTTGGAAATACCGCACCCTTGGTCTCGGCTACGCCAACCTTGGCGCCATGCTGATGCAGGCTGGTATCCCGTACGACAGTGACGCTGGTCGCGCAGTGTGCGGCGCACTCAGTTCCATCCTCACTGGTCGCTCCTATGCAGCCAGTGCTGTGCTCGCTGCTGAGCACGGAACGTTTGACGGTTACAAGGAGAACAAGGAGCACATGCTTCGCGTGATCCGAAATCACCGTCGCGCTGCTCAAGGTGTTGCCCGCAATAGTGGTGAGTACGAAGCAATGCGCATCGCGCCGGTTCCGATCGATCATGCTGCCTTCACCGAAGGCCGCGTCACGATCGCCAATGCCAATGACATGCTCGGCCGCGCGGTTGCTGCATGGGATGACGCGCTGGCGTTCGGCAAGAAGCACGGCTTCCGCAATGCGCAGGTCACCGTGATTGCACCGACCGGCACCATCGGCCTGTTGATGGATTGCGATACCACTGGCGTGGAGCCAGACTTTGCGCTGACCAAGTTCAAGAAGCTGGCCGGTGGTGGTTACTTCAAGATCGCCAATCAGTCACTGCGTCCCGCGCTGCAGGCACTCGCCTACACCGCTGTGCAGGTGGATGAGATTGTCACCCACGTCATGGGCACGCTCAGTCTCGAAGTTGCACTTCCAACCGAGGACGGCATCGTTCCAACGCACGGAACCACGTTCCGCGACTTCCTCATTGAGTCGGGTTACACCGGCGATGAGGTGGTGCAGATTGAGAACAGCCTGCCAACCGTCTTTGAGATCTCCTTTGCGTTCAGCGCGTGGAGCATGCCCGAGCGCATCTTGGCCGCTCACGGTATTGACGCCACTGCTGCACGTGCTGACCAGAAGTTCAACGGCCTTCGCGCCCTTGGTCTCAATCGCAAGCAGATCGATGCACTGAACGTTCGCATCTGTGGAACGCAGACGGTGGAAGGCGCTCCGCACCTCAAGGACAAGCACCTTCCAGTGTTTGACTGCGCGAACCGTTGCGGCAACTTGGGCACGCGATTCATTGCGCCTCAGGGTCACATCTACATGATGGCCGCTGCGCAGCCGTTCATCTCGGGTGCAATCAGTAAGACCATCAATCTTCCGAATGACGCGAATGTTGAAGACATTGGTGCGTGCTACCGCCTGAGCTGGGAACTTGGTCTCAAGGCCAACGCCCTGTATCGCGACGGCTGCAAGTTGAGCCAGCCGCTCAGCACCAAGAGCGATGCGTCTGACGAGCGTGAAGAAGAAGACACTGCTGGCTTGCCAGAAGTAGTCGCCACAACTACCTACGTTGATCGCATCGTCGAGCGCGTTGTTGAAGTGGAGCGCGTGGTGGAGCGTGTTGTTGAGCGCCCGCGTCGTAGTCGTCTGCCGGACACTCGTCAGTCACTGACCCACAAGTTCAACGTTGCTGGCCATGAGGGCTACCTGATCGTTGGTCTCTACGAAGACGGCACGCCGGGCGAGCTGTTCATCACCATGGCGAAGGAAGGCTCCACCATTGGTGGGCTGATGGATTCGCTGGGAACCGCCATCAGTCTGGCACTGCAGTACGGAGTGCCGGTGGAGAGCATCGTCAACAAGTTTGCGCAC
>JBIKZY010000230.1:0-3142 GCA_044354475.1 Phycisphaerales bacterium | reverse complement strand
ACACGCCCGCCACTGGCGGTGTGAAGGACTGGACCAAGTACAAGTATTTCAGCGCGGTCATTGGCGTCAATGATGGCTACATCGCCGGTTCGTACAACGGAATGGCAGTCAGCACCGTGCGCGCCAGCACCTTCCAGTTCTGGAAGGCGTCCGGCCTGCAGTTTGAACTGAGTACGGACGGCGGCGCCACCTATTCGCAGTGCCAACAGCTGGATACGTACACCTCCGGCTACCACTATTCGACGAGCGATTGCCCGATTGAGTCGCGGCCGCTCACGGTAGCGACACCCTGAGCCCCTTTGATGATGGGTGCAGTGGGGGTCTCGCCGCTGCTAGACTCGTCGTTCCGCCTCCGTAGCTCAATTGGTAGAGCACGTGATTTGTAATCTCGAGGTTACCGGTTCAAGTCCGGTCGGCGGCTTTCGGATCGATCATGAAAGTCACTATTGAAATCATTGATCAGTCTCACGCAACGCTCGCGATTCTTGATGGGCACTTGGATTCCATTCATTACGAACGCGTCGAGCGTGAGGTAGTGGCAGCCATCGAGTCAACGACGCATCGTTCCTTGGTTCTTGACTTCGGAGATGTTTCGTTTGTGAGTAGCGCGGGGTTGCGCACGCTGATTAATCTCATCAAGCGCACTCGCACGCGGGGCGGAACGGTGTGGCTTGCGGCCGTGCGTCCTCCCGTTCATCAGGTGTTTGAATTGAGCGGACTGACTTCATTGTTCCGCTCAGCACCGGCACGCGCTGAAGCGCTGCGCGAAGCCGCTGCGGCTGGACCGGGCGCAGCCCCGGTGACGAGCGTCACGAAATAACCGCGACCGTCGGGCTCGCTGGGCAGATCAATACTTGTGTGCTGGCGACGCGCTCTTCAAGATCAGCGCGGATTGCCTCGATCCGTGATTGCACTTCGCGCATGCGGAGTTCTGGCTCGAATTCCAAGAAGATTTCTACGTAAACATGCGGCCCAGAGCGGCGCGATCGCACCTTGAGAATCCGCTCGTATGCGTCGATGTGTTGCACGAGACCGCGCATGATTTGGATCTGCACGGTCTCTTCAACGGCGGCGTCCAAGAGGTCTGGGACTGATGACGATGTCATGCCCCATGCGGCGTGCAGCAGGAAGCACACGCCAACGAGCGATGCGATTGGATCGATGTACCACGCCCATTCATCGGCGCGGAAGAGGAGCGCAAAGAGCAAGCCGCCACCCATGAGCGTGTCGAAACTTCCTTTGGCGAACCACAGTTTCGCTTGCGACTGCATGATGGCAGACGGTTGCGCGCGCGCGGCGGCGCGAGTGCGCATCCAGATGACGAAACTGATGACTGCGTAGATTCCGAAGAGGATCACGCCGGGCAGGGTGCCTTCGGGCTGCAGAGGTTTCTGCAGATGTTGCGCGGCGTGCGCGGTGATGTAGAGCGCGGCCAAGACCATCATGCCACCGATGCCAATCGAGACCAGGTTCTCGAGCTTGCCGATGCCGTACGCGAAGCGGTGATTGGGCGAGCGGCGCACGGCGCGGACGGTGAGGAACGCGGCGAGCACGGCGAGTGTGTCTGTGGCTTCCTTCAGCACATCGCCGAGGATGGTGACGGAGTTGGAGTTGAACGCAACGGTGCCCATCAACGCGAGGTCGATGATGCAGAAGGCGAGTGCGAGTTTGAGGCTGCTTTCGCGGGCGCCGGGGCCGTGTGCGGACATGAGGGAGTTATAACGCTCGGGGACGTGGCGGGGGTGAGGCGCGGGCGTTGAACTCTGATAACGATGGCAGATTGAAGGGTTGGAGGTGGGGAGGGTCTTGATACAATCCCCGTCCCGACGGTTTGACACGCGGGCGTGCTCGGCGATCCGAGCGACATGTAGTGCGGGCGGATACTCAAGTGGCCAACGAGGGCAGACTGTAAATCTGCTGGCTTACGCCTACGGGGGTTCGAGTCCCTCTCCGCCCATTACGCTCCAGAGCACGGTCGCCTTCGGCGAGCGTGCTCTGTCGCTGCATGGCGGAGAGCGTCCCGGCTGCGCCGGTCCGCGCGCGGCTGCGCCGCGCTGGGCCTGTACGGCGCTCGCGTAGCGAGCGTCGAGTCCTTTTGGGTGGCGGACGGCTTGGTGGACGGCTCGCCGAAGGCGAGCGTCCTGGGGGCGGGGATTTAGGGCGGCGGGCGTGTTGAGTCGTTCCAGCGGTCGAGGTTGCCGCGCGGCGCGCACCACACCCAGTCGACCGTGGGGCCAGCCCCAGGCGGAATCTGCACGTTGGGATTGGTGGTGGAAGCCAGCTCCGGCTGCCCGACGAACTCCGGAATGTGCCGCGTGAGGTCGCCGCGATCATCCACGCCATCGCGGCCCACGGACCAGATGCGGAAGCCGTCGCCATCGGCAGACATGAGCACGGGCTTCCCCGACCACGGATCCTCGGGAACGCGCGGCATGAAGTCCGGCACCAGGCTGGCGGCGTCCATAGGCCACGCGCCATGCACGCGACGGTAACGCTCCGCGGCGAACGCGGTGGCGGTGGCGAGGCACTGGGCGCGATCGATGGCGAGTGCGTGCGACAGTTGGCCGAGCGCGGGCGTCAGGTACGCCACCAGGTACCAACGGATGCGCTCCGATGGGTGCATCATCATCGTTCCCAGCTCGGCGTCGGAGATGACCCCCTTGGCTTGCTCCATGTCGCGCAGCGGCAGCGAAGCATCCTGCTCGTAGCGCGAGATCATGGTCTCGTAGCGCTCGAGCATTTCGCGGCGCCCGGCGACATACATGGCCGCGGCCGGAGCGATGACACGGCTCGCGGCGCTCACCAGGCGGTCCTCCATGCCGCGTGAATCACCGGGCCGGACCGCCTGCGGACCATTCAGGACTCCGAGCGCACCGAGTTGCGAGGCGGTGGGCCGGAACAGGCCATCGCCGTTGCCATCGTCGGTGTACAGGCGCTGCACGACGTCCTCGAAGCAGAGCCGCTCCGTGTCGAGGTTGACGTGCTGGAGCGCGTCGGGAACGCCCATCGCCGCGGCCTGCATGCGCGCGAGCTGTGCGTCGGAGAGGAGTGCCGGCTTCCACTCGAGCACGGCGGTCATGCGCTGGAGCGCCATCTGGCGGATCGCCGCGCCGACCAGGTCACCCACCAGTAGGCGCCCCTC
>JBIKZY010000229.1:0-3165 GCA_044354475.1 Phycisphaerales bacterium | reverse complement strand
CTGCTTCGCCCGGCATTCCCGGCCGAACCATGGGTCCCGAAACCGCCCTCATCGTCTTCTGCGCGTGCATCGTGGTGGCGTCCCTTGCGGGCGGCATGGTGCCAGTGGTGCTGCGCCTCACGCATCGGCGATTGCAGTTTGGATTGAGCTTTGTTTCTGGCGTCATGCTTGGGGTCGCGCTCTTTCACATGGTGCCGCACGCGCTGATGGCGCGCATGGAGTCGGCGCCTGCTGGTGGCGACTCGCACGGGCTGTTCGATCCGTTGATGGTGGCATTGGCGCTTGGGTTCCTGACGATGTTCTTCTTGGAGCGATTCGCGCATTTCCATCAGCATGAATTGCCCGAACCAGCGTGCGATGATCCGATGCACGGGCATGAGGGTCACCATCACGCTGCGCATGAGCACTCCGGGCACAGTCATGGCGGTACTGCTGCTGCACATGCGCCGGTTGGACGGCTGACCTGGACCGGCGCGGCCGTTGGCATGGGCCTGCACTCGCTGCTGGAGGGCGTTGCGCTTGCAGCCAGCGTGGCCGCGGTCCGTGAAGTGGAGCCAGGCGTGGCACCGGCCCTTGCTGGGTTGGGCACGTTCCTAGTGATTTTGCTGCATAAGCCGTTTGATGCCATGACCGTTGCCACGCTGTTCCACGCGGGTGGCGGGAGCCGCGGCAAAGTGCTGTTGGTGAACTTCCTGTTTGCTGGCTTGGTGCCGATTGGCGTGGTCCTCTTCATGTTGGGTGCCGCCGCGGCTGGCGGGACAGCCACGGTTGTTCCGTATGCGTTGGCATTCTCAGCGGGCACGTTCCTGTGCATTGCTGCCGCGGATCTGCTGCCGGAAGTTCAGTTCCATCGCCATGACCGTGTTGGCTTGTCGATCGCGCTGGTGCTTGGATTGGTACTGGCACTCGCTGTTGGTCGCATGGAAGCGCTGGCTCACGCTGGGCATGAAGGGCATGAGGGGCAGCACATGGACCATGCTGGTCATGCGGATCACGCAGATCATGCAGGTCACGCCGATCACGCCGATCACGCCGATCATGCCACTCACGATCACTGATCTACACTTCTTATTTCCACGGAATAGATATGAAAGCAGAACGAGTCCTCGCTGAACTGAATCGCCTGCGGCAAGACCTTGACAAGAATCCCAAGGATTCTGAATGGTTCACGCTGCATCATGCATTTTGCTTCATCTCTTACAAGATGGGTGACTTTCAGAAGTACCTCGACGAGAACATCAAGCCTGGCGATGAGCCCGAATTTGACTGAATCCTGAACCATGCCTGACTACAAGAGCACGCTCAATCTCCCCAAGACCGACTTCGCCATGAAGGCGAACCTCTCGCAAGCCGAACCGCTGACCGTGAAGCGTTGGCAAGAAGAGGCGCTGTACGAAACCGTACAAGCCGCGCGTGCCAGTGCGCCGCTCTATTCATTCCATGACGGCCCTCCGTACGCCAACGGATCGATTCACTTGGGTCACTTGCTCAACAAGGTCTTGAAGGACATTGTGGTGCGCTCGCGGCTGATGGACGGCATGCGCGTTCCGTACGTGCCGGGTTGGGATTGCCACGGTCTTCCCATTGAGCACAAAGTGGTCACGGAAATGAATGAGAAGGGCAAGCTCCAGAAAGTAATGGAGTTGCCGGACGATCAGCGCCGCATGATCATTCGTCGTGAGTGCCAGACGTATGCCGACAAGTTTGTGAAACTGCAGTCCGGACAGATGCAGCGGCTCTTGACGCTTGCCGATTACGCCAATCCCTACCTCACCATGAAGCCCGCCTTTGAGGGCGCGGTCATTGAGGACTTTGCGGACTTGGTGGAGCAGGGGTTGGTCTCACGAGCGTTGAAGCCAGTGCACTGGTCGATCGCTAACCGCACCGCGCTTGCCGAAGCTGAACTGGAATACGAAGATCGCGAAGATCTTTCGGTGTACGTGGACTTTGAAGCGGCGGACCGCGAAGCAGTGGAGCGTGCGTTTGAGTGCGAGCTTGACTGCACTCCCAGCTTCACCATCTGGACCACCACGCCCTGGACGCTGCCGGCCAATTTGGCGATTGCTGTCCACGCTGACTATCGATACGCCATGGTTGAAGTGGACGGCAATCTGGCCGTCATGGCCAGCGACTTGGTGGCCAAAGTCACCAAACTGGCGGGCAGTGACAAGGTGCGGATCGTTGCGGAAACGGACGGCGCCAAGTTGGTTGGCTTGAAGTACCGGCATCCGTTCTGCGACCGTGAATCGTCAGTGGTTGCAGCTGACTACGTGACGCTTGAGGATGGCACGGGTCTGGTCCATACGGCACCCGGTCACGGCGCAGAGGACTATCGCACCGGACTCAAGGAAGGCCTGGAAACGTACTGCCCGGTGCGCGATGACGGAACCTATGACGACACAGTGCCTGCGTGGCTCCGCGGTAAGAGCGTGTGGGATGCCAACAAGGAAATCACTGAACACCTGCGGCAGAGTGGTCATCTGTATCACGACCACGTCTTTACGCACTCCTATCCGCATGACTGGCGATCCAAGACCCCGGTGATCTTCCGAGCCACGGAGCAGTGGTTCATTGGCGTTGATCGTGCCACCAAGCGCGATGGCATTTCCTTGCGCGCATTGGCGCTTGATGCCACGGGCAAGGGCGCCGCGGAGGGCGGCATTGATTTCGTTCCGAGCTGGGGCCGCAATCGCATGCGCGGCATGCTGGAGAGTCGCCCGGATTGGTGCATCAGTCGCCAGCGTGCCTGGGGACTCCCGATTCCGGCATTCCGCACGGAAGCAGGCGAAATCCTGCTGACGCCGGGAACCGTGCGTGCCATTGCCAAGCGTTTCCGCGAGAAGGGAAGTGACGCGTGGTTTACCGATGGCCCAGCGGAATTGCTGGCGCATTGGAATGCCGCCGCTGACCCCGATGCGCCCAAGGGCGTTGACATTTCCAAGTTGGTCAAGCTGTACGACATCTTTGACGTGTGGTTTGAATCAGGATCAAGTTGGAACGCAGTCTTGCGCGAGCGCGGCCTGGGCTTCCCTGCGGATCTGTATTTGGAAGGATCCGACCAACATCGTGGTTGGTTCCAATTGAGTCTTCTTCCGGCGCTTGGTGCCACGGGCAAGCCGCCGTTCAAGGCGTTGGTCACCCACGGCTTCATTGTGGACAAAGACG
>JBIKZY010000066.1:0-11578 GCA_044354475.1 Phycisphaerales bacterium | reverse complement strand
GCGCCGTTGTTGTGCCGCTTCTATCCGACCCAAACCGCGGCGTGCGATTCGTTGCAGCCATGGGCGTGGGGCGCGCGAATCTCACCGACCTTGCCGATCAGTTGCAGCCACTGCTTGTTGACGAGAGCCCGTCCGTGCGAGCGGCCGCTATCTGCGCGCTCACCAAGCTTGGTCGTCCGGTGGATCCGAGCCCACTCGGAGCGATGGTTGTTTCAGATGACCCAGAGATTCGGTCCAACGCATTCTTGGTGCTTGGTGAACTTGGCAATCGCTCCGCAGTGCCGATGATCCGCGCATCGCTGGGGAAGGGCATGCAGCAGGTCAACCCCGCGCGTATCCGGATTGTTGAACTTCAGGCAGCCGAGGCCCTGGTCCGTTTGGGCGAGCCGGATGGAATCGAACCGATCCGAGCCGCGCTGTACGCCCCGAGCGAGCAGGCGGAATTCACCGCCTTGGCAGCGCAGCAGGTGGCCCGTCTCAAGGACGAGGGATCCCGCCCGATCCTGATGCGGCTGATCGACGGAACCGGCATTTCGGCCCGTCCCACGGAAATTCGGATTGTTTGTGCATCAGCGCTGGCTCAAATTAGCGTCCAAGATGCGTCTGCTGTGACCCGGTTTGCGCGGACCCTGGTCAAGGACCGGGAAGCGCTGGTTCGCGCCGAAGCAGCCTTGGCGCTCGGTTATGCGTCAGGAGTCATGGCGGTGTCTGAATTGGAGCCCATGCTCTTTGACCCAAGCCCATCGGTCCAGTTGGCGGCTGCTTTGGCAATTGTTGCTGCAACCGCACCCCATTGACAGCGCGTATATATTTCAGGTACTACTGATAACAGTCTGCCGGAGCGTTCCCAAAGAGTTGCTCCGTTCCAGACCCGTCTGATTGCTCTGAACAACACATGAATGAACCCCGCGCTCGGCATGTTGCTGACCGCCGGGATTCTTGAGGCACCCGCACCGTGCACATCCTCACCAAGATCCTCGTCGTCCTCGTCGCCCTGTTAGTTGTTGCCCTCGTGCCACTTGCGGCCGTGTCATCAACGAACCAGTTCGTGTTCAAGCAACAGGCCACTGATGCCCAGGCCAACCTGAAGAAGCAAGAGGCTGAGCTTGCCGTCGCCAGCGATGCCTACAACGCCAGCGTTGCCGCGCTGCAGTCCAAGGTTGCCACGCTCGAGTCACAGATTCGCGCCGCCACCATGGAGCGCGATAAGGAAACTCAGATGCGCGCTGACAAGGAGCGCGATCTTGAGCGTTCACGCATCGACCTTGCTGAACTCAAGGGTCAAGTTGGCGCGTTCAGTGCCAACGACACGCTGCAGACCAAGTTGATTGATGCCATGCGCCAGGATATTGAAGGTGCTCGCACCCAATACCTCGCCGCTGAGAAGGCTCGCGTTGAAATGCAGGACTCGCTTGCACGCATGCAGGGCGATCTTGATAGCGAGACCGCTGCCAAGCGCCAGCTGCAAGAGCAACTTCAGAAGGTCAGTGAAGATAAGGAACGCGCCATGGCTGACGTGCAGCGCTATGCGGCCCTGCACGGATCCGTGACTCCCCGCGCCGGCGCTACCGCCGATGCCGCACTCCCGCTCGTTGCAGACCGTTCGCTCAGTGCCACGCTCATTGACGTGAAGCGCGAGCCTGATGCCACCCTGGCCGAGATCAACGCGGGCAGCCGCGACGGCATCAAGGAAGGCTGGGTGATGACCATCGCTGACGGCGCTAATTTCATCGGCAACCTGCGGATCGTGCAGGTTGATGTGAACCGCGCCGTGGGCATCGTTGAACTCGAAGACGCCACCACCCGTGGCGAAGTGAAGTCCGGCCAGCGCGCCATCGCCCGCAAGGGTGAATAAGCCCGCTATTGTCCAAAGGCCCGTAAGGGTCAGTCATTTGTCCTGAGTACTTCCATGAAATCCGCAGCCACCGCCACTACCCCAACCAATGCCGTCAAGCGCGCCAAGCCGCAGCTGAATGTCTACACAGGCCTTCTGGTGGTTGCCGTCCTGATGGCTATGTTTGGAACCGCCGTTGTCGCCATGATGAACATGGATGTCAGTGGTCAGGGTCCATTTGACATGGTCAACGCTCGCTGACTCACTTAACCAATGGGTTTGCTATCCTGTCCGCGTCGGGCCGCTCAGCGGCTCCCGTTGCGGCGGAGTCCGCGATGGATGCATGGCTTCAGGAAGGAGCACCACTTTGGCTCTCGAGATCGATTGGCTTTCACGCCTCTTTAGCGTTGATATGGGGATTGACCTTGGCACGTGCAACACCTTGGTGTGCGTGCGAGGCGAAGGGATCGTATTGAACGAGCCATCCGTGGTGGCTGTCCGCAAGGGCACCAACATCGTTCTCAATAATGGCGAGGCCGTCGGCTTTGCCGCGAAGGACATGCTTGGCAAGACCCCGGGCTCCATCAGCGCGGTTCGCCCGTTGAAGGATGGAGTCATTAGTGACTTCGCAGTCACTGAAGCGATGCTCGGCTACTTCATCAAGAAGGTCAACGGCAAGAGCACGCGCATCTTTGGACCACGCGTCGTCATTGCTATTCCGTCGGGCATCACCAGCGTTGAGAAGCAGGCTGTCTATGAGAGCGCTGAGCGTGCCGGTGCGCGTCGCGTGTATCTGGTGCACGAGCCGATGGCTGCAGCGATTGGTGCAGGTCTTCCGGTTGCCGAACCAACGGCAAGCATGATCGTTGATATTGGTGGTGGTACTAGTGAAATTGCCATCATTTCCTTGGCGGCCATTGCTGAATGCGAGAGCCTGCGCGTTGCTGGTGATGACTTTGATGAAGCCATTGCCAATCACATGAAGCGCGTGCATGGACTGCTGATTGGTGAGCAGACCGCAGAACGCATCAAGATTGAAATTGGTTCCGCTGCGCCAACCGGCCCAGAAATGAAGATGGATGTGCGTGGTCGTGACATGAAGTCCGGCCTGCCACGCAAGATCGAGGTCACCAGCCAAGAGATCCGCGAGGCACTCTCCGAGCCTGTTGGACTGATCGCGGAAGCAGTGGTACGCGTCTTGGAGAAGGCAAAGCCAGAATTGGCAGCTGACTTGGTTGACAACGGAATCACGATCGCTGGCGGTGGTGCGCTTCTGCGCGGCATCGACAAGGTCTTCCATCAGGCCACTGGTCTGGATGTGAAGATTGCTGACGAGCCGCTTTCATGCGTTGCTCGTGGCACCAGCAATTACCTTGAGAACCTTGACTTGTTCAAGGACACGCTTGAGTCTGACGCCGATTCCGTCTGAGTGGACCTCGCATGCCGTTTGTCTCCAGTCGTCGAATCCTTGTGATCGCGCTCGGTGGAGCTGCGCTGCTTTCAGCGCTGCCACAGTCGTTTCAAACACCCTGGTCGGGGACCCTGGCTGGGGTGTTGTGGGCGCCGCTGGTGCCGGGGGCATCGGTACTGGCGTGGGCGCGTGACTGGGTTCGCGCACCCGCGGAGCCGTATCAGGGACTGCCGGAGGAGTTGCGTGCTGCGCGGGAGGACCGCGACCGATTGCAGGGCGAATTGGACGCGACGCAGATGAGGGTGGGGGAACTGGAACGTGAATTGCGTGAAATCTCGGGATATCGCCCCGCGGACCGTGCTGGCTGGCAACCGCGCTTAGCAACGGTGATCGAACGTGGAGCCGGTCGGCCCGCCGGGCTTTTAGGGATTGATGTTGGCACCGCCCAAGGTATTGGAGAGGGTGACCCAGTGGCGGTAGGTGCAAATCAAATCATTGGCATGATTGCCGCGGGTGGGGCGGAGAACCGTTCCTGGGTGATCCCGTTGGACGACCGCCGGTGTGGTCGCATTGATGCGATCGTCCGCCCTGAGGCCGCAGACGGTGCCTCTGACGCATCAGGAGGCACGGCTGCGGGCGGAAAGAAGGCGGACAAGGCGGACAAGGCTCGCAACGGCACCCGGGCCACCGTCCTGGTCCAGTTGGTACCGCAGGGCAACCGAACGCTGGTGGGGGAGTTGGAGTCGCCTGCGAACGTCAAGCCAGGCGATTCAGTGCTACTCAGCGATGCAGCGTGGCGTACGGCTGCACAGGGCATGCGGATCGGCGTGGTGGAGTCGGAGGGCGCGCTTGATGCCAACCCACTGCGGCGGCGTATTACCGTGCGGATGGAGTCCGATCCGCAGCGCCAATCTCGGGTGGTGGTGAAAGTGCGGGTGCCGGGGCAGGGCCAAGGCACGCGCGGCACAGGAGCGCCCAAATGAGGTGGTGGATCTTCATTCCGGTGCTGGCGTTGGTGCTCACCATGGATGCCGCATTCATGCCGGCGTGTGCCATCGGCGGGCATGTTCCGCAACTCTGGCCGCTGCTCTTGGCGTTCGTTGCGTTGTACGCCTCGCGCGGCTCGGCGCTGTGGGCCGCCATGATGGTGGGTGTTTGGCTTGACGCCATGCATCCAGCGCTCGGTGTGGGTGGCGATACCCCGCGTGCCGTCACGGTCTTTGGACCGCATGTCTTGGCGTGTGCGGCGGGTGCTTGGTGCGTCTTGGAGACCCGCACGTGGCTCTATCGCCGCAATGTGCTCACCGTGGCATTCTCCACGTTCAATTGTGCGCTGTTGGCTTCGTTGGCCTTCATTGCCATCGCGGGGATTCGTGCTGCGTATGCAGACCCGTCACCGTTGTGGGGCGGCGGCAGTGGTGCGGCGGCGGTGGGTTCAGACATAGTGGACGCGCTGTATTCGGCAGTCATTGCCATCCTGCCGGCCTGGGGCTTGCAGTCCACGCTGACGGTTTGGGGATTTGCTACCGCCGGACCGCGCTTTGCAGGCGGCAATCGGATGAACCGCGGCAACGACTAACCCCGCGCTAGGCTTCCACCAATGGAACAAGTTTCGGCGATCCTCCTCTTTGATGACGGCCGTGGCGACCTCGGTCCGCTCTCTGACCTGCGTGCTTCCTTCGAGCAGCGCACTGGTGGTCGAACCCTGCTTGAGGCAGCGGTGGCCCTGCGTGAACATCCAGTGCGCGTGGCAACCGCACCGCGCTATGCGGCACTGGTGACTGAACGGCTTGGTGCGGAATGCACCGCAACGGTTGCTGCCGCCATCTGTGTGAACGGCCGACTGCACGCGCGCATGGACCCCGCACTGCGCGAGCGGTTCGATGCATTGCATGTGGGCAGTGCGATGGTGAGCACGGATGGATCGGTGGTTGCCGCTCGCCTTGCTGGCGTAGCGTTGCAAGCATTCATTGCCAGCGTTGCAGCGGGAGCGCCGTCATTGACGCCCGACGTAACGGTGGTGCCAACAGACATTCCATTGTGGTCGCGCCCGTGGGATCTCCTTGAGGCATCGCGGTTCGGCGCGATCATTGCTGCAGATATCGAAGCCGTCGCGGCCGCATGGGAAGCACATGAACGCGGCGTTGTGCCAGCGCACGCCACACAGGTGGGCACGGAGCAGTGCCACATCCACGCCACAGCGCGCCTTGGTGTTGGCGTAGTGCTTGACACCACCAACGGTGCAATCTTGGTCGACCGCGACGCTGAAGTGCGGCACGGAAGCATCGTCACCGGACCGGCGTTCATTGGTGCCAAGACCATCGTGTCCGACCGTTCGGTATTGAAGGCGCGCACCGCGCTTGGACCGCAGTGTCGTGCGGCGGGTGAAATTGGCTCGGTGATCTTCCAAGGGTGCACCAATAAGGCGCATGACGGCCACCTTGGCGACGCGCTGCTGGGGGAATGGGTCAATTTGGGCGCCGGAACACTTAATTCCAATCTGCTGAACACCTATGCCGATGTGGCCATGCGCTTGCGCGCGTCGGGGCCGTTGGAGCGCACCGGTCGGCAGTTCATGGGCTGCATCATTGGCGATCACGTCAAGCTTGCCATTGGCACGCGCATCATGACTGGCGCATGCATCGGTACGGGAGTCATGTGGGCGGCAGGCGCTGCAGTGATTGGCGCGGTGGAACCGTTCGCGTGGGTCACCGATGACGGCGAGCGCCGATTCCGACTTGACAAGTTCATGGAGATTGCCACCACGGTGATGGCGCGCCGCGGTCGAAGTCCACTTGCTGCTGAGTCTGCAACGCTCGCCGCTGTCCACGCTGCAAGTCCGGGCTGAACGAACCACCACACTATCCATGGCCACTCTCTACCTGATCGACGGCCACGCGCAATTCTTTCGCGCTTACCACGCCATTCGACCGGGGATGCGCAGCCCGGTCACTGATGAACCAACGCACATGACGTTTGGTTTCATGGGCATGCTCTTGAAGTTGTTGCGTCAGGATCGGCCGGAGTACCTCGCGGTGGTCATTGACGCAGCGGGTGATCGGGGCACCTTTCGTTCGCAGATTTATCCGGAATACAAGGCAAATCGAAAGCCGGCGCCCGAAGATCTGCACGAGCAGGTGGAGCGATGCGTTGCGCTCTTGAAGCAGATGTCGGTGCCGGTGCTGGCGGTTGCTGAAGTGGAGGCGGATGACACCATCGCCACGGTGGTGCGCCGCATGCGCCGTGAGCAGCCGGATCTGGAAATCAAGATTGTCAGTCGTGATAAAGATCTTGGACAGCTTGTTGATGAGCGCACGCATCTCTTTGATCCGCAGTCAGACAAGACGCTTGGTGTGGAGGAGCTCTTTGATTCGAAGGGTGTTCGGCCTGACCAAGTGGTTGACATGCTGGCGCTCATGGGCGACCCGGTCGACAATGTTCCGGGCGTGCGCGGGATTGGAATCAAGACGGCCGCCAAACTGATTACTGAGTTTGGATCGCTGGACGCGCTGCTTGCCAATCTTGACAAAGTAAAGGGCAAGACTGGCGAGGCGATTGCAGCGCAGCGTGGCATCTTGCCGCTCTCCAAGTCATTGGTGGTGTTGAAGGACGATGTGGTTGTTGATTTCACGCTGGAATCCGCGCGGGTTGATCCAGGTCGTGCAGATGCAGTTGCGCTCCTTGATGCGATCCATCAGCTGGGTTTCAATCGCATCGCGCAGGAATTGCGCGGGTGGTTGGGGGCGCATGCGCCCAAGGTTGGGGGCGGAGGGGCGGTCGGGGCGGCCGGTGGCGCGACAGGCGCTGGCGGCGCATCGGGTGCCGGCGGGGCGCGGGGCGCGGCGGTCGGCAGTTCGCTCTTTGGCGCACCGGCGGCGGCGCCAGTGGCGCGGGCTGCCCCAGCAGAAGATTTCGGGTTGTTCAATCCGCCGCCGGAGGACGTCTTCACGGCGCCGGCGCTGGATGGTTTGGCGATGCAGGCCAGTGCTCGTGGTGACTACCGCACGCTGCGCACGGTGGCGGAGGTTGATGCATTCGTGGCGTCGGCGCGTCAGGCGTGTGCGCCGAAGAGTGCGGGAGCGCCCGGGGCGTTGCTTGCGTTTGATACTGAAACAACGTCACTCAATCCGGTGTCGACGCATCTGTGCGGTATCAGTATGGCGTTCGAGCCGGGCAAGGCGGTCTACATACCGATCCGCTCGCCGGAGCCAGAGACACACCTTGATGAGGCGGCGGTTCTTGCGCGGGTTGGGCCTCTCCTCACGGATGCGGCTATTCGAAAGACCGCCCACAATGCCAAGTTTGACATCATTGCACTGCGTGCTGCCGGCGTTCGCGTGGCTGGCCTGGCGGGTGACAGCATGGTGGCGAGCTATGTGGTGGACGCCACGCGCAGTACGCACAAGATGGATGCGCTGTCTGAGGCAATTCTTGAACATCGCTGCATTCCCATCACGGATCTGATTGGCACGGGACGTCATCAGCGCCGCTTTGATGAGGCTCCCTTGTCAATTGCCGGTCCATACGCCGCCGAAGATTCGGATGTTGCGCTGCGCCTTGCCATTGCGCTTGAGGCGCAGGTGGACGCCATGGGTCTTGGTGAGTTGTATCGCACTACTGAGGTACCGCTGGTCGAAGTGCTTGCCGAGTTGGAATGGAATGGGATCAAGGTTGACCCCGATGAATTGGAACGGCAGCGTCGCGGTCTTGAGGTACGCATCGGTGCACTGCGGGAGCGCATTGAGCAGTCAGCGCCGCGGCCGTTCAACATTGATTCGCCCAAGCAACTTGCGGAAATCTTGTTCAATGGACCAGATGATTCGCCGTCAGGCCTTGGGCTGAAAGTGGTGAAGCGAACCAAGACCGGCGCATCAACGGATGTGGAGGTCTTGGAGAAACTGACACTTGATCCCACTGTTGAGACGCTCTTGCCTGCGCAAATTCTTGAGTATCGACAACTGACGAAGTTGGTGGGCACCTACTTGGTGGCGCTGCGCGAGGCGATCGATGCGAAGACGGGGCGCATTCACGCCAGCTTCCACCAGACGGTGACGGCTACCGGTCGCCTGAGTTCCAGCGACCCGAATCTGCAGAATATTCCCATTCGCAGCGATGTGGGGCGCGCCATTCGTCGGGCGTTTGTTGCGGCGCCGGGCCACGTGTTGCTTTCCTTGGACTATTCGCAGATTGAGTTGCGCGTCTTGGCGCATCTCTCCCAGGATCCGAGTCTGATTGCGGCGTTTGAGGCGGGTACCGATATTCACCGCGCGGTCGCTGCGGAGGTGTACGGCGCGGCTCTGAGTGATGTCACTGACGAACAGCGCAGCGCTGCCAAGATGGTGAACTTTGGCATCGTGTACGGCATCACCGCGTGGGGTCTCGCGCGTCGATTGGGTGCTGGCACATCAAACGAACGAGCGCGGCAGATCATTGATGATTACAAGCGTCGCTTTGCCGGGATCGATGCGTTCTTGCAGCGTTGTGTGCAGGAGGCGCATGAGCATGGATTCGTAGCCACCATCTTGGGGCGTCGGCGACCGGTGCCGCAGATTCTGAGTCGCAATGGAGCGGAGCGAGCGTTGGGCGAGCGCATTGCCATCAACACCGTGGTGCAGGGCAGCGCTGCGGACCTCATCAAGTGCGCCATGCTGCGGATTTACCGCGAACTGCCGAGCCGCGTTCCCAGTGCCCGGATGCTGCTACAGATTCACGATGAACTAGTCTTTGAAGTTCCAGAGTGTGATCGCGTTGCGCTTGAGGGGGCTGC
Organism: Phycisphaerales bacterium; assembly: GCA_044354475.1. GTDB lineage: Bacteria > Planctomycetota > Phycisphaerae > Phycisphaerales > SM1A02 > UBA966. Next base: position 2,566 of record JBIKZY010000066.1, on the reverse strand, counting down.
CCGGGAGGCGATGGAGGGTGCCATGCAATTGCGCGTGCCGTTGGTAGTGAGTTCGTCCTACGGCACCAACTGGGCGGAAGATTGATGCTGCGCGGGCGGGCGTGCTTGGTTACGAAGAGGGAACTTCAAACGCTCACTCCAACCTGCGGCGTGGGTGAAATCGGGCTGCATTTCTCGGTGCAAAGTGTGCGGTTGTCACTCGTGGTTATTGCGCGTTGACGGTCTTGCATCCCTGCCGGAACTCGCTATCATTTCCCCTCCGGCACCCGCTTTCGAGCGGTTGTCGGCCCCGAAGGGGTGGTAGCTCAATTGGTTAGAGTTCCGGCTTGTCACGCCGGTGGTTGCGGGTTCGAGTCCCGTCCGCCTCGCTTCGAACGATCAAGGCCTCGTCCTCACGGACGGGGCCTTCTTCGTTTTCAACGGGCGGGGCCTTCTTCGTCTCCAACGGGCGGGGTCTTCTTCGATTTGCAGCAGTTTGCTCCCCGGTACGTGGTGATGGACCGTTCCCGATTCGCGCGGGAGCTACGCTCTTGGCGTGCCAATTCGCCGTAATGATGACGAGGGTCCATCCGAGGACGACATCGAACGCTTCGGCGACGATTCGCCGGTGGCGGACGCTCGCTGCCCGGATTGCGGGGCATCCGTGTGGAGCGAGGCGGACGTGTGCCCCAAGTGCTTTTCGTACCTCGCGGGATCAGCGCCAGCCGCGCCACGGGGCGGCATGTTTGCCAAGCACTGGAAGGCGCTCATTATTTGGGCGCTGATCATTGCCACCTTAACCCTCGCAGGCATTCCGGTTCTGCAAGCGCTGTTGCGGCCGTAAAGCAGGCAAATGTGGCTCACCGCCAGTCACGGGCTTATGAGCACCCCGGCAGTCGAAACACCCCATCAAACGAAACACCCCGCCAGTCAGACGGGGTGTTTCAGGTGCCTCGGCAAGGATTTGAACCTTGGACCCGCTGATTAAGAGTCAGCTGCTCTACCAACTGAGCTACCGAGGCTGGTGAGCGGAGGATTATAACCAAATCCACCGTCAATGGGGCGTGCGTTGCTTAGGCAGTGGCTCCGTGGCATGCCTTGTACTTCTTGCCGCTGCCGCAGGGGCAGGGTTCGTTACGACCAACCACCTTCATGGCCTTGTCGGACAGCTCCTTTTTCACCGGCTCGCCGGATGCTCCAGCCATTTCCGCCTGCTCAATTTGCGCCCGCTGCTCAGCCGTTGGGCCTGGTTCAGCGTCGGTCATCAGGCCGGCATTCTGCGCAGGTCGAGCCTGAGGAGCGAGGCGGCCCTTGAGCAGAATGTCGCTGGCGCGTTCGCGGATCGACTCTTCCATCTCGTTGAATGTTTCCGCCGCGCCCTTCTTGAACTCAATGCGCGGATCCTTCTGGGCGATGCCGCGGAATCCGATCGAGTCGCGCAGCTGATCCATGGAATGCAGGTTGTTCTTCCATGCATCGTCATAAATCTGCAGAAGCACCCAGCGCTCAAACTGCTCCAGTTCTTGGCGCATGAAACTGCGCAATCGCGCACGGACGTAGGTTTGTGGATCTGCAGTGCACTGTTCGCGATCAAACTCGCCAAGGTGCACCATGCACTCCTTCTCAAACCAGTTTGCGATCAACTCGGTATCTGATCCCGCAGCAAGGCACGCCTGCGCGCGTTGCTCGATCACGGTTTCGTCCACCTTGCGAGCTTCTTCAAGCAGGAGCTTGGCAAGGTCTGCTGGCTGTTGCGATGGCAGCGTCTCCGGCGTCCAGTCGACGCTGTAGCGCGCACGAGCCCACGCACAGAAGTCAGTCAAGGCAGCGGCAGCCTGGTCCTTGCCATTCTCTGGATCTTGCTGTGACTGCTGCAGTCGTGTGGAGGTTGACTCGATCGCAAACTCGATCGGGTAGCGCACTTCGCGGTCTTGGAAGAAGGTGCGGGCGCGCTCGGCCAGCTTCTCGCCTGCTTCATCAGGAGTGCGACACTCCTTAAACACGGTGGGATCAAGTTGAATTCCAAACTTGTTGTTGGCCCACTGTGCCAGCGCCGCGGCGCCATAGTTGGGGACCAAGAACGCATCAACCGCGGAGTTGTCGATCGCACGGAACTTGGCTGAAGCCGCTGCCTCAATCAGGCGCTTCACGGGTTCGGCATCTTCGGCAAGCACCAAGTCGCGCGGCAATTCCGCACCGAAATTACTGCGCGCCCAGTCCTGCAGTTCTTCCACATTCCACTCGGAACTGTCCGTGTCGGACGCCATGTATTCACCGACGGTATTGCCGATGGTGACGGTGGCTTCTTCAAGGGTCTCGATGTCGATGACCTTGCGAACCTTGTCACGATCCTTGCCAGCGAAGCGCTCCGCGTCAATACTGACGTTGTAGTGCTCGCGCACCCATTCGGCGATCTCCTTGGCAACATAATCGGGCCCCAAGTGACGGCGCGCAGAATCCATGGCGGATTCTTCGATGTACTGCAAGGCGATCGTGCGAACACCGCGGTGCTCAAGCACCGGCTGACGCAAGCCGTAGAACTTCCTGCGCTGGTATTCCATCGGCTCGTCGTACTCAAGGATGGTCT
>JBIKZY010000065.1:0-11651 GCA_044354475.1 Phycisphaerales bacterium | reverse complement strand
CCATCAATGTGCAGGGCGAGGATCAGTTGCACATGGATGTAATCGCCAACGAGGTGATCATGCGCGTGCTCGGCGGTCGCGGATCGATCGCCGTGCTTGGCAGCGAGGAAGAGGAGCAACCGACCATCCTGCGCCGCGGCCACGAGGGCGGCAAGTACTGCGTGTTGTTCGACCCGCTTGACGGTTCAAGCAATCTTGACACTGCGGTAGGCGTGGGCACCATCTTCACGATTCTGCGCAACGACCCAAAGATTCACGGCGCGGTTGAGACGGTGTGCCAAGCTGGTCACCAGCAGGTGGCCGCGGGCTATGTGTTGTACGGATCGAGCACGGTGTTCGTGATCACCACTGGTCGCGGCGTGCACATGTTTGAACTCGATTCGTCGATCGGCAGCTTCATGTTGGTGCAGAGCAACATTCAGATGCCCGCGAGCAAGAAGATTTATTCCGTGAACGAGGCCAATGCCGAGGGCTTCCCGGAAGGCTTCCAGAAGTACCTGAAGTGGGCGCACCAGAACGGCTACAGCAGCCGCTATATCGGCTCGATGGTGGCCGACATGCACCGCACGCTGATGAACGGCGGCGTGTTCTTATATCCGCCAACCAAGAAGCATCCGAATGGCAAGCTGCGGCTCTTGTACGAAGCGAACCCAATGAGTTTCCTAGTAGAGCAAGCCGGCGGCGCAAGCGTCACCGCAGCCGGCCAGCGCACGATGGACATCGTCCCCAGCCAAATGCACGAACGCGTGCCGCTGGTGCTGGGGTCGAAGAACGAAGTCGCCGCGGTGGTGGCGCACCTGTAAATAGGTGCCGTTCACCACTGTCCCTAATTTCGGGGGAGCGGGGTTAGCCCCCGCACGGTCCCCAATTGGCGAGCAGGCGGCCGAGATCTGCGCCATCCACGAATCCGTCCCGATTGAGATCCGACCGCGTGGTTGGCGTCACGACGCCCCATTCGCTGAGGAGCACGCCGAGATCGCCACCATCAACGATGTGATTCTCGTAGATGTCACCGACGCAGCAGCTGTTGCCGGGCTCGCAGCAATCGGGGATGTTGTTGGTGTTCGTGTCGGGGAGGGTGCCGTTGAGGATTTGGCCGTAGTCGACGATGTTGTCGTTGTTGCAGTCGGCGGACCATTCGAGGATCGACCCACCAATGTTGGAATCCACATCCGTTATGTCGTTCCATGCGTTGCCGTAGGTTTCGCACCCAAATGCGAGTCGTTCCTCCCCTTGCTGGTTATAGCAAGTACCCCAGTTGGAATAGCCCCATGCTTCGCCGGTGACCCACTTCCAACCGAATGAGTCGCGGTAACCGCCCAGTGCGGCACCAGACCAATTGCCGACATGCCGCCATGTCGAGAGGTCTGAAGCGAGCCGAGACCAGATGAATTCGCTCTCCTCAACCGACGTGACTGTCGCCAAGTGACCACCAGCCATCTCGGCATCAAGCTTCGCTTGAGTCCAATTCAGGATCTGCTGGTCAGTGCGGGCCGCATACCAATGCCCATTCCCCCCATCCTCCACGCGCCACTGCATCGGGTAGTTCCCCACGGTGCATTGCACTCCCTGCTCGCAGCAATCCGGAATGTTGTTGCCGTTGTAGTCGGGCAGCGTTCCATCACGGCACTGGCCGTAGTCGACGATGCCATCGGAGTTGCAGTCGGCATCCCATTCAATGATGGCAATTGGAATTGTCGTAGTGTCGTCGTAATCGTGCCATCCTGGAAGGTATGAAATGTTGTTGACAGCAACGTAAAGCTGCCCGCTGGCCCAGCAATCCGGCTGCGAAGCGGCCCACGAAGAAAATTCAAATGATTCGTTGGTAACCCAACACCAACCCGCGTTTGACGAACATGGATTCCCATCCCGTTTTGCTCCGATCCAGTATGCGACATTGCTGGTAAGCGATCGCACGAAGTCGTTCTCTGCCGTGTTACTGATCGTTGCGAGATGGCCGCCACTGGACGATGACTCTTGACTGCAGCTCAGCCATGACTTGCCGGCAGCCGAAATCGATTGATACCAATGCCCATTCCCCCCATCCTCCACCCTCCACTGCACCGCATCCCCCGCAAGCGCGCCGTTCGCTGTTACTGCTGCCGTCACTGCCAGTACCGCCACGCGTGCTGAGTTCTTCAAATTCATCGCCGGATCTCCGCTCAGTTCGCCTCGATCGCGGCCAGCTCCGAACATCGGGCCAGCTGCAGCGTTGAGCCTTCCGAACGATCCTCCGTCGGCTGCGGCATGCGCCGCCATATCGCTGAAATTGTGATTCATCCGAGCGCCCGCCCATAAGCAGGCAAGGGTGGCAGCCCCAATGGCCGCCACGGGGGCGGTACGGCGCATTACAGCCGCAGCCCTCGCGGCAGGACCCGTCGCCGCGACCTCCTCGACCGCCACCGCGAACTCCGCAAATTCCCCATCCCCAACCACCGCGGAAAGCCGCGTCGCTGCGCGCGCATCAATGACCGCCTTCGCGCCGCGCGGAAGGTGTTCATGCGTCTGTTGCGGGTCGTTCTCCACGGGGACAACGATCCGCCTCCACGTCGGCCATGCATCACGAATTCGATCGATTACAAATCTGCGGCGCCCGTTCACCCGACATCGCCCAAGGCCACAGCCTCTGCTTCCCGTGCGTAGGAAATCATCTGCTCAATCGCAAGCCGTGGATCATGCCGCGTCATAGAGCGTCACCGCGCCATTGAGGGCGCTGTCTCGGATGCGGTCGTCAAGCATCGCGCGTGTCAGCAGATCAACCGGTCTGCCCAGGATCGCCTCAAAGTGGCGATGTAATCCAAAGAAGGCGATGCCCGGCGTGCGGTCCGGGGCGAAGTCAACCACGAGGTCAACATCGCTGCGCGCCGGATCGAAGTCTGCCCGCGCTGCCGAACCGAACATGTCAAGACGCACGATCCCATGCTCGCGGCAGAGCGCGCATAGGTTTCGGAGCTTGGCTTCGTCGACATGCAAGGACATGTTCCCATGGTAGAAGGTCGAGCGTGCATTACCAACCATCTTGTCTCGGGATACATCAATACCGCGGCTGACGAGTTAGCCCCCGCCCGTCGCCTCCACCGCCCGCTGCACTTCCTGCACCGTGCGGTCCATCTCACTCTCGCGCACGCCCTCGGCGCGCAACACTTCGCGCAGGGCCGCGGCCATTCGCTGCGAGACCAGCCGCGTGGCGCCAGCGCACTGTTGCGCGCTCATGCCAAGCGAAGGCCCGATGGTGTCGTACCCCTCGCCCTCAATCACGCGGCGACGGAATGCGTCGTATTCATCAAGGCGGCCCTCGCTGGCAAGTTGCGCGTGCGCTTGCGTGTGTGCGGCATCCAAGACCGCGATCGCCCACGCGCGTTCGAACGCCGTTTCGGCGGTGCGTTCGTCGGCCGACAGCAAAGCATCATCTGCGCTGGGGTTCGCCCAATCGCTGTCACTCATCGGCGTGCTGGCGAGATCCGTGAACGGGCGCAGTCGGTCGCGCATGCGGTCGCGCACCACGCCGCGGGCGTAGAAGCCGATGCCGTTCATCATCCAGCGCCGCAGTGGCATGTTGCTGCGCCGCCATGCGGGCAGAAAGTCGGGAGCAGTCACGCGCTCGGCGAAATAGCCGACCACTAATTCATCGGGCTCCCCGGCGCGCCGCAGCGATCCGCCGTGCGCATACGCACGCAACGGCGCGTGGTATCGATCCCAAAGGTGGCGACGAAGCGCCTCCCGCGCAGTCTCCGCGCGCCCGGCGTGCGGGCCAGCGTGCGCTGCGTCCGCAACATCAATCAGCGTCAACTGCGCATCAATCCACGTGGCGTGAGTGCTGGGGAAGTGGTCGATGGACACGCGGTGAGGATAGCGGGCGGTAAATAGGTGCCGTTTACCGATGTCCCCAATATTGGCGTGAAGGGCTAGGGATTGCGAGCGACGCGGAGGCCAATGAACGGGAACTGATCGGTGGGAAATCCATAGATTCGAGACGACGAACGAACGGTCTCCATGTCGAGGTACCACGCCCCACCACGTATGGCGTGGTACGTCCCTTTCGCCGGTCCACTTGGGTCGAACTGTGCGTTCGCCGAGTATGGGCCGTACCAATCGTTGACCCATTCGTAGACATTGCCGAGCATGTCATAAATGCCAAGGGCATTCGGTACCTTGCCGCCGACGGCGTGGGTCTCGTTACCTGCGTTGGACGGATTCCACGCAAGGTTGCCGACCGTGCTGTCATCAGTTGAGCCGTTATAAAACGGAGTCACTGTTCCGGCGCGGCAGGCGAATTCCCATTCCGCTTCGGTGAGTAGACGTAGCCCGGTCGCGGTCAGGTATCCCTGAACGGTGCTCCAAGACACCGACTCAACGGGGCGGGAGGATGAGTCCCCGAACCCCTGAAAGAACGAAGGGTTGGATGCCATGGTCTGTAGCCATTGCGCTTGCGTGACTTCATGCTTGCCGACGTAATACGCACCGGAGATGGTTACCGCGTGAACAGGTAACTCCCTTTCATTGCACCCAAACGCGTTCGATCCACTCGTGCAGCCCATCACAAATACCCCCGGCGACACTAGCAGCATCTCGATCTGCGTCGCGGTATCGCGCACGCGCCAAGCGAGGCCGGTTGCGGCAATGGCCGTTCGCAGCGCCGGATCCGTGACCACTGCGGGGTCCGGCAGCGCCTCGATCAATGTCGCCCAGGCGGGCACTGTGATTCCTGGATACTGGCAGATGCCCCAGTTCGAAAGAAGTACGCCGAGGTCCGACCCGTCAACCCGCCCATCGTCATTGATGTCCGACGCTTGTGAGTATTGGCCGGACGTAGTGAACCCCCAGTACGCGAGCAGTGTTCCGAGATCCGCGCCATTGACGATGCCATCGGTGACAATGTCGCCATCGCATCGGCATGCGCCGAGCTCAGGGTGCGTTGCGCATTCGCAGATGTCGGGGATGTGGTTAGTGTTGGCGTCGGCTAGTTGGCCGGAGAAGATTTGGCCGTAGTCGACGATGTTGTCGGAGTTGCAGTCGGCGGACCATTCGATGACAGCCGCGCGTACAGGCAACACAGAACACGTTGATGCCTCGCCAACATCATTCCAGACCGTGTCGCTTGGACTTCCATACATGTGGAGATAGTTCTCGGGATTGAAATCACAACTGTTGCTCGGTTGTCCGTTCATCCACGCTGTGAACACAAACTGCCCGCCAGTGACCCAGCGCCACCCTCCGGCTGGTTCCGAGAAGTCTGCAGCAGTTTCGTCTTGATAGCCGCCGAGCCACGGGCCGTGGATTCCGTTCCATGCAGTCGGACTACTGGCAATCTGGCGAATGAACCCCCACTCGGCATCGGAATCAACCGAGGCCAAATCTGCGCCAACACTCTGGGCCTGACCGCGAGATTCATGCCACCCAATTGTTCCAGCGCCGCCGACGATGCCATACCAATGCCCATTCCCCCCATCCTCCACCCGCCACTGCACTGCGTCCCCCGCCTGTGCCTGAAACGCACCCGCCGCTGCTCCGAGCAATGCTGCCGCCGCCGTGGTCTGGATCTTCATATGTGAACTTCCGTTACTGCTGTTGAAATCGCCCGTGCCTGAATTGGGAGTGCGCTCCCCGGCGATCAAGGCGCCATCAGCCCCTGCGTGCACCAGAATCTCCCGAGAATTTCCATTTCCCGCCCCCGACCACCACGCCGCGGCCGCTACCACCGCGATCGCAGCGCCGCCCGCCACCCAGCGCATCCCGCCGCGCGCGTTCGGCTGCTCGCGCCCAGCCTCGCCAGCCACGTCAATCCCGCCAACCGCCGCGCCCTCCACCCCCAGCGCCTCGCCATCCGCCTCATCCACCACCCCCATCGCGCGCGCCGCCTGTTCGGCGGTCCACTGTTCCGGCGTGCATCGTGATGGACTGGCTTCGATCATCGTTTCACCATCAAGGCGCGAACGGGCCCCGCATGCGCGGAAATTACCGCTGAACTTCCGCCGATTTCGGCGTGCCGTTCCGCCAGCGTGCCATGATGCCATGCCGCACTGCATCGTGCGTCGGAGAAGGGAAAGGAAAATGCACGCATTTGAGGGTTACACTCATGATCATGGAAGTTCGGATCCAACTCGACGAGAAGGACATGAAGAGCGCACAGGCACTGTCCGGGATCAGCGACCCGGCAGCGTTGGTGTTGCACGTCCTGCGGGAATACGTCCAGTTCCGGGGTCGCCAAGAAATCCTCGGCATGGAGGGGTCGGATCCGGAGGCGAAAGCTCCGCCGCGCCGAAAGCCTCCGGATTTCCGAAACGAGGAGCCGCGCACCGACCCGAACGCCTAAAAGCCGGGCCTGTCGCTGACACAAGTCGACCATGGGTCCTTGCGGATACCAACGCGTGGATCGATTTCATCCGTGACCGCTATCCCCCAGACACCAACCGCTGCACCTCGACCACTGTCGCGTCCATCTCGGCCGCTGGCACGCCCTCGGCGCGTAGCAATTCGGCGACCGCCTCGCGCAACATTCCGCCCACGCGGCGCGTGGCGTTCGCGCACTGTTGCACGGTGCGCCCCGTGCGCGGGCCGATCACCGCGTAGGGCAGACCCTCGCTGACATGTAGGCGGAACACCTCGTATTCATCAAGCAGACCGCGCTCGTCACACTCCGCGTGCGCCACGCGGTGCGCCTCGTTCACCAACTCGAGCGCCCACGCGCGGTCGAATGCATGCACGCCGTCACGGTCATCCATCGGCTCAGCGCCAGCGGCAGTTGCCGCATCAAGCGAGGTCCGCTCCCGGTTGCGACGTGAATCGGTGCGTAGGGTTCGCCCGTGGAACGCCATCCCATGCATGAGCCAGCGCCGCAACTGCAACCCGCTTGTGCGCCACCTGAGCAATGAGTCCGGCGTCGCCAACATGTGCGCAAAGAAACCGGCGACCATTTCATCCGGCTCACCAAGCTCGCGCAGCGCAGACCCCACCACGTAGGCGCGCAGCGGTTCGCGATATCGCTCCATCAGGTACGTGGCAACCGACCGATGCGCCGTCCGCGCCGCCGGCCCATCCGGCGTCGCACCCTCAATGATCGTCAACTGCGTGCCGATCCACGTGGCGTGCGTGCTGGGGAAATGGTCAATGGATGGCATGGTGCTATCTCAGAACCGCAGAAATCCCACCCACCCACCCACCACCTCACTCAAACTTCCCGCGACTCACAATCCGGAAGTCGTACACGCTGGCCAACTGCTTCGCGTCCAGCTTCTCAATGGCGTTCAGCTTCGCCACCAGCGGCTTCGGATCATCCATCGCGAGCGAACCAAGCCGCTCAAACTTATTCGCCAAGATGTCCTTTAGATTCGCACTTGCATTCCGCGCATGACCACTCGGATACATCACGAAACCACTATCCAGCGTCCTTCCATCCGTCGTAGTAATCACCACGCTCGTTGGAATGCCGTCCGGATAGTTGCGGTCGTACTCCGCGCCGCCATGCTCGAACGTCATCTTCTCCATGAACGCGCGCGTGTTCTTATTCACGATCGCCGCCGGGTCATAGTCGTACGGCGCCAAGAACAGCGTCTTCCACATGGCATCGTTGCCGTCAGCAATCTTGCCAGTCTTCATCTCCGCGGCCTTCTCCACAGCCTTTCGGAGCAGCGTTCCCACGATGTACACCATCGAATGGTCCGCACTCTGCCGCGTCTTTGGATCGCGCTTCGCTGGATCGCCAATGATGCCAAACGCCGGCTCGTACGCCACAATCTTGATGCCCTTAATCAGCCCCGGATTCTCCAAGATCTCCGGATGCTTGCGCATCAAATCGATCATCCCCTGCAGCGCGCCAGCACTCTGATGCTCATACAACCCCAGCTTGAAGTGCATGCCCATCACCGCAAAGTCATCGCCCGTGGTACTCAACACCAACGGGAACGGACTGTCGCCCGCAGTCTTCTCAAACTGCCGGAACATGCTCTCTGGATTCCGGAAGATGTCCTTCGGTCCAATGAATCCGCGCATGGAACGCATCATGCTGAGCACCGCCACTTCAGTACTGATCGCCGCGCTCGCGCCCTTGGAGTCACTGAGCTGCTTACCAGCGCGGATCGCACGCCACGGAATGTAGTGCGCAACCACCATGCCAATAGCACTTTCAATCTGCTCCGGCGTCGCGCCCATCATCGCACCCCACGTGGCCGCACTGGCAATCGCGCCGTGCACCACATGGTCAATCTTGTAGGTCTTGAGACTGAACACCTCAGCCAGGCGCCCACGAATCTCATCCGAGAGCATCATGCCGCGCAGCGCCGCCGCGCCATCAAGGCCCTTCATCTGCGCCGCAGCAATCGCTACTGGATAGAAATCATTGTGCCCAAACTCGCCTGCAATAAAGCCAAGTTCCTTGCGGAATCCAAAGTTGGTGCCGTTGGAATCCCATTCGCGCACCGCGCTGCTATTTGCAACGATCGCCTTCTCCGGCGCAACCTTCACGGTGCTTCCAAAGAATGGAACGCCGTGCGCGTTGGGGTACTCAAGCGCCTCTTCGCGCAGGACCACCGGTGCGTTGGCGCACAGAGCCACCGCGCTGATGCCGCACAACACGCTGTCTGTATGAAAGAGCTTGGTGCGCTCTTGCACCGACTCCGAAGGCGAAGCACTCCGCATGAATTCGCAGGCGTACTTACCGAGTTCGAGCGCTTGATTGCAGTTGGGCTTCAGTTCAACGGACATGGAAATCTCCTCAAATCAGGTAGCGGGGTAACGAGCAACACGCGCGCGGATCGGTCCGCCGCGAGCGCCACAGTGTAGAGAGTTCGGGTGCGCGGATGCCCCTCCGGCAATCACGCCGCGCCGGTCATTTCAGCAGCGCATCAAGCAGCTCAACCACGCCCTTGCCCTCGGTGGCAATGGTTTCCAGAATCGGGCGGCCGCCGGCGATATCTAAGAGTTCACGCACCAGTTTGGCTTCACCCGCGTGATCGGCCTTGTTGGCAACAAAGAGATCAGCAATCTCCAGAATGCCCGCCTTGTCCATCTGCACGGAATCGCCCATGCCTGGCACCACCACCACGGCAGTGCGGTCAACATGCTGCCGGATCGCAACATCATTCTGACCAGCACCCACGGTTTCAATGATCAAGGTGTCGAAGCCCGCCGCGCCGATCAAGCCGATGATTTCCGGCAAACTGCGATAGTCCTCGCCAACAATCGCCAGTGATCGATAGAAAACTTTGTCATCAACGGCGTTGAAGTCAACGCGCAGTCGGTCGCCAAGCAATGCACCACCAGTGATCGGGCTCATCGGATCGAAGGCAACCACCGCAATGCGTTGCCCGCGTCGAACCGCTTCGTTTGCCATCGCTGCAACCAAGGTGCTCTTGCCTGCGCCGGGCGAACCAGTAATTCCCACCACGCGCGCGGGACGCTTGACCGGCGTTCCTGCCGGAAGCGACGCAGCATGCGCCATGGAAATCTGCCGCGCCAGCACTGCCTCGCGCGCGCTGGAAACTACCGGCGCATACGGCTTCACCGTGGCACGCACACTGTCGACAATTTCATCCATGCTGGTGCCGGTGTGATAAATGCGCGCAACGCCCGCATCAAGAAGCCCCTGCACATCCGACTGCGGAATGATGCCGCCAACATTCACCGGAATATCAGCACGACCAACCGCCTTCATTTCATTCAGTAGCCGCGGCACCAACACCAAGTGCGAATTTGACATCATCGAAGCCGCAACGCAATCAACATCTTCATCGCGTGCGCCGATCGCCAGACTGCGCGGCGTCTGCCACAGTCCGCTGTAAATCACATGAATTCCTGAGTCGCGCATCACCCGCGCAATCAACTTCACGCCGCGGTCATGGCCGTCGAGCCCCATCTTTCCGAGCAGTACGCGCGGGCGATGTGGCAAGTCGCCGCAACGATCTTGCTTGGCAATGGCGGTGGTCGGTTCGGCGGTCGAGCGCATGGTTCAGACTGTCTTATCGGTGGTGGAATCCGCAGCGCCTTCAGTCGCCACTGCGGCCTCGGCCGCCGCAGCCTCTTCCTGCGCACGAATCTTATTCAAGTCACGGCCCTCGGTATCCCAGTCGTTGGGATACAAGCGCGAAGCGATCCCTCCGATGATTAGGTGTGAATTCTTATACTTGTAATCATCAAGCGTAACGCGCGTGCCGTCCTTCGCAACGACGGTGGCAACCGACTTTGACATCCACTTTGACATATCAATGTCAGCGATTTCGTCCACCGCCAAGGCGCGCTCGTTGAATTCAAACGATCCATCAGCGTTCAAGCGATATTTATTGCGTGCAGTCGAGAGCCAGGCCCACAGGAACCACGGAACGCCCAACACTCCGCATCCGATGATGTACATCCACAGCTGCACCGGGCGGTCGTACGCGGCCGGCGCAACCGGCATGCCCTTTTCCACGACTGCCTTGGCTGCTTCGTCGTACGCCTCTTTATTTTCGATGGAGCGCGGTTGGGCTCCGCCCGGCTCTGTACTTCCTGCGCGAGCCTCTGCTTCCATCTCCTCGAAGATCACTTTCTTCTCGAAGGCCACTTTAAACGCCGCAACCTCCGCCTCCTTACGTGGAATGGTGACCCAGTAGTCATAGGCGCCCCATGCGCCCAGCCCCGCACAGATCACGGCGTACAGAATATTCCACCATTTCTGGCGAGCCTGGAGCGTGGTTTCAATAGCCATGAATTGAATTGTAGCGATCCGCGAGCCGGTACTGCGAGCAGGCCACCCTTTACTTGGGGGCAATCGGCGTCGTCGGTGAGGCGGCCGGCGCTGGAGCCACCGCGCCAGTAGCACTTGGCTTGACGGGTGCGGCTGGCGCAGGCTTCGCCGCATCGGTCGCCACCGGCGCAACCTTCACCGGCATCGCCGCGGGCACTCCGTCAACAATGTCAAACATGCGCACGGACTTCCAGCCCTCGCGCCAGCCTTCCACCATCTCTAGATGACGGGGGTGGTCAACATAGGTCCGGTACGCGGCCTCGGTCCGAAACCCCACATAGATTCCAACGTCGTAATCACTGGTGACATTCGTTCGACCCATCACGAGCGGCACTCCGCAGCTGTACGCGGAAACACCCTCAATAGACGGCAAAACTCGGTCGCAATCCTGAACCAACTCGGCGGCCCGCGATGGGTCCTTCAACTGCACCAGCACCACGTGGGTAAGCGGGGCGGTATCAAGGTCCACCTTTCGTGCCAGTGACTGCGCTTCTGGGGTGGTCTCGCACGCCGTCATGGTCAGAGCCAACAGCGCGCACGCCGGGGAAAGTCGAAGGGTCGTGGCGATGTTGAGCATGATCGGTCAGTGTATGGAACCGCGGCACCCACGGTACGCAAAGCAGCCATCGCAGCGCAAAAACAAATTCCCCCTGCCGCGGGGGTGGGCTTCCGCAGCAGGGGGGGGAGGAACGACGAGCGCCGAGGCGCTTCGTCATTGAAAGTGACGCGATGGGGCGAGCCGTGAGGCGTCGGGTCTCCCTTCCCGGTCGCCCGGCACGTGTGCGCTTGCGCGCGCCAGTGTGCCGGCCGGGGGGCATCCATTCCCAGGAGAGGGGGCCGAAGTTCGCTGATATCCGTGCTCATCCAGCCATGCAAGGAGGGTCCATCCACTCGCTGACCGTCACGCTGTTACGAACTCGCCACCATCGCGTCT
>JBIKZY010000228.1:0-3198 GCA_044354475.1 Phycisphaerales bacterium | reverse complement strand
GCCGACCATCCGCATATCGAGGACTGGGCTTCAAGCCCAGACCCCGCCAAGACCGCGGCTTCGCAGGTGCAGATCAATGCGATCGATCGGCGGACTCCTGGTAGCGGAAGCCAGAGCAATTATGCGTTCGTGGATGGGCACGTTGGCACCCTGCAGTTTGAGGATGTCTATCGCAGCATGCAGGAAAACAAATTCGACACTGATTTGAACTGATCTGCACTGATCAGGACTGATCTGCACTGATCTGCATCACTACATCATTTACGGAGACATGACATGCAACTTCACATTCAATCACTCAGCGCTTGCTTCGTGGTCATCCTCACTACCGCGGCTTCCGCATCTGCCCAACACACTGGTGATGTTGGCTTGCGGACCGTGGACGGTCGCGTAGCCACGACGGCTGTGACTGCTACCGGATACGGCGAAGACCAACGCGTCTTTGCTGGCGCGTTCGGTGACACTGGTTCCACGTGGTTCACTAGCAATCCAGGCTATGACGCCTTACCTGGAACTTTCGCAGCCGGCACCCGAATCGGCTTCCGATTTACTGGACCAATCTTGGTCTGGGATGGCGCCACATTTGTGGAAACATCCGCTGCTGGCCCACTTGCTGGCGAACGTCTGCGCATCTCCTACCTCACCGCCAATGCCACAAGTTCAAGCGGTTCGGTTGCTGGCTTTGATCTTGCAGTGCAATCCGATGGCGGTTGGCATCGGCATCTTTCCATGACATTGCAGCCAGCGGCAGGCTCGGCAACGCCCGATGTGGGCGTGTATCTGGCACCGTTTGAGATGTATTCCACCTCGCCAACACTGCTGCCCTCGCAGGAGTACTGGATCATTCTGAATGGTGGTGCATCACAGGCAACCTTTGACGAGGCATTTGTAGCGGCACAAGCCGCCATGAATCCACCAGCTTGTATTGGCGACCTCAACGGTGATAGCACTATTGACGGCGCTGATCTTGGCATGCTCCTTGGCGCATGGGGAATGTCCGGCAGTGCAGATCTCGACAACAGCGGTGCTGTTGATGGTGCTGACCTCGGCACGATGCTCGGCGCATGGGGGGCGTGTCCTTAATGCAAGCCAAGGTGCTGTCCCTCAACCCTACGCAACACATCACAATGTTGCACAACCTACCTTTGTTCACTTCTTTCTTTTCATTCCCTTTCTTTCAGGAGTTTCTCATCATGTCACGTACTTTCATTGTCTCTTCCATCGTTGCCGCCTCCATTGCATCAGTGACCTTCGCAGATAAGAAGGAGCCGCATGCAGATATCTGGGTCACCGCACTCGGCGGTTCGCTTGTCACCGGCGGATGGGACCACATCACTGGTGAAGTGATCGCCCCATCGCTTCGTGTCTTTGAAGGTGAACTTGGTCTTGACCCGCTGTTCCCATTCTCCGGTGATGAACCAGGAATCGGATCAGACTTAGTAGGCACCACGCTCACGATGAACCTGCTTCAGGGGATCAGCGTCTGGAACGGTAGTGGGTACACCACGTCGCCGTATTCCATGCTGGCTTCCTACGGCGGCCAAGATGCTTCGAGCATCTCTGGCGGTTCGTTCAGTTTCCTCGTGTCGCAAGGCCTTGACCTGCACCCCGAGTACACGCTTCTCGGTAACGGCGGCGCAGATCCGGCCAACGGCATCTACCTCGTCTCATTCACCATGGGCGCACAGGGCTACGCAACCAGTGACACCTTCTGGGCAGTGCTCAACCTGAATGAATCGGAAGAAGCGCACGGCGCAGCCACCGCATGGGTTGAGGCGAATCTCGTCCCTGCACCCGCTGCGTTGGTACCGATGATGCTCGCGTTTCTTACTTCGGGGCGTTCCAGAACACGGCGTCAATCGACGCGGGCTGCTTGCTGATAGTCCCTAACTCTTGCAGTTGAGCGACAAGCGTCGTCCAACGTTCGCTGCTCATGCTGCCGATCTCGTGCGCCCCGGTTCCGGGCGGGGCCACGAGGTCGCGCTGTTTTTCTGCAGCAATGTTCATCGCTTCGACGCTCATGGCCGGATTGAGTTTGGAAATCTCAACGTTGTACTTGGCAGGATCCGCCAGGTAACGCGTCCAACCCTCGCGCAAGGCGCGCACTAACTTTGCTGCCACTTCTCGGTGCTCAGCGAGCCATGACGCCTTGGTCACCACCAACACGGCGTACGGGTCGTAGCCACTTGCAGCGAGTGAGAACACCCGCACTGGAACTTTCTTCAGTTCCATCTGCACCGGTTCCGCGGTGACAAAGCACTGCTGCCCCTGCACCGCACCACGTTCAAATCCTGCAAGCCCTGCGCCGGTGGGAACGATGCGCACCTTGCTATCCGGAATCTTCTTGCTCAGGTACTTGAGGTACGGAAGCCCTGCTTCTACCGCTACGGTTGCGTCTGACTTCCACAACTCTTCCAATGAATTCCACGGCGCATCAGCCTTCACCATGATTCCCATCGGGCTCGTCTCGAACACTGAGAACACGGCCGTGAGATCGCCGCCCTTCTCATTGAGCGTGAGCATCTGATCTGCCGACGCAATGGCGCACTCCACCTGTCCACTTGAGGCCATCTGCGGCGCGGGGGTTCCTGCGGCACCCTTGATGATCTCGACGTCCAGGTCTTCTTGTGCAAACAGCCCGTCTTGCAACGCTGCGTAGAAACCGCCGAATTCCGGTTCAGGAACCCAATTCAATTGAATACGAACACGCTCGCGCGCGGGTGTCTCTGCAACCCCTGCCTTTGGGCGATTGAACACGTAGAGCAGGATGAGGGACACCACCACTGCGTCAACAAGAATGAAACCGATCAGTAGCTTGCGGCGGTCAATATTCATGCGGGAAGCCTAGCGCGGTCATCCCGCGGAGGCATGCCACCGACGCAGCAAAATCCAACCCACCAGACTGACCACCCCAAAGAGTGCGAACCCCACCAAGGCGGCCACACTCACGGCCGCAAACACCAGATCCGTGCGATTTTCGCGAATGGCACTGACAATCAGAATTCCCACCGGCGACTGATCCCCAGCGAACGCCCCCACAAATTCTCCAACAATCGCGCCAATGACTGAAAGTCCCGCGGCGATGCGCAGGCCGGTGACGATGGACGGAATTGCCCACGGCAACTCCAACTTCCACCACCGCTGCAAACGCGAAGCACGATTCACTTCAAAGAGTTCCACTAACCCAAGATCCGTGGA
>JBIKZY010000227.1:0-3228 GCA_044354475.1 Phycisphaerales bacterium | reverse complement strand
CGCTTGATGGTCGACGGGAAACCGACCAGCAAGCAGACAATGCGGGCGCCTCTGAACGGGAAACTCAGAGATGCCCAAAACCGCCTGAGGCGGGCTCGACGGGAAACCGAGCTCACCAACACAGGCATCTGGAGTGTGGCCTCGAGGAATCGAGGCCTACTCCGTTTTTAGGGACTGAAATTTCGCGGACGATGAAGTTGCGGCTCGTTGCCTGCCCGGTGACGCCGGTCACTGTGGCTACCCTCCCCATCATGCCAATGGTGATCCGACCCATCGAACCACGCGACGCGGCCGAAGTGCGCGCCGAATTGCACACCCACTGGCATTCCAACGGCATCTGGTCTTTGGGCAGGCTCCATCAAGCCGATCAACTGCCCGGCTTTGTGGCTGAAGTCGACGGTGTATTTGCCGGGCTCCTCACGCTGAATATGGTCGAAGGCGGATGGCAGTGTGAAGTGATCACCTTAAGTAGCCGCTCGCCCGCCCATGGCGTGGGTGCGGCACTCCTTGCGGCCGCAGAAGAACACGCGCGCACTCAGGGTTGCAAGCGGATCTATCTGACCACCACCAATGACAACGCGCACGCCATTCGTTTCTATCAGCGCAGGGGCTGGCGATTTTCTGCGCTGTATAAAGGCATTGTCGATCGGGTTCGGCAGATTGAACCGAGCTATCCGCTTCTCGGTTTAGACGGAATTCAAATCCGCGATGAAATTGAGTTTGAGCGATGGCTTGTTGATGGCATCGCGTGATACGTCTGGCAACCGCACACTCCACTGAAGGAACACCATGATCGATCGACGCACCATGCTGACTCACAGCGCCCTGGCTGCCGGCGGACTCGCCGCGAGTTCACTGATTGCGCAGGGGGCGTTCGCGCTTCCGTCCGTGGCGCCGCGCCGCGTGTTCGGTGGAAAGCTTGCAAAGCTTAATGTCTTGCAGATCGGCGTGGGCGGCAGCATTGCTCCGGCGGATCGACATGAATTGACGCAGCATCCGGATGTGGTCTTTGCTGGTCTGTGCGACGTTGATTCGGACGCGCTGAAGGAAGTGTCCGCGCAACATCCGGCTGCGTTCACCTGTAGCGATTTCCGTGAAGCGTTTGATAAGCACGCCGACAAGTTTGATGCCGTGGTGGTTTGCACCCCAGACCACAATCACGCGCTCATCATGATGACTGCACTGAAGGCTGGGAAGCATGTCTATGGGCAGAAGCCGCTCGTGCAGCAACTCTCTGAAGTGGCGGCGATTGAAGGCGCGGCCAAGGCGTGCCCGTCGCTCATCACCCAGGTTGGCAATCAGCGCATGGGTCCTGCGGGACGACAGCATGCAGTGGACATTCTGCGGCGCGGACTGCTCGGTAAAGCGATTGAGGCGCACGTGTGGATCGGCGGACCGCCGGACCAAGGCGACGGCTATTTCTATTACGGCGGACTGAAGGAGCCGATCGCGCCGCCCGCAAATATCAATTGGCCGCTGTGGCTCGGCGCTGCTGTTGATGCGCCGTGTCGCGAAGGTCTCATCAGCCTGCGTTGGCGCTCTTCATGGGACTACGGCACTGGGCAGTTGGGCGATTGGTGCACGCATCTTCTGGATGTCATCCACTTTGCCTACGACCTTCCTTCGCCGATCGCGGTGATGGCCGAGACGCGGAATCCATCGGACTTCTATCACGCGCAACATGTGCATTCCACGCTCACGTATCCAGTGTCGGGCGATCAATTCGCGGGACCGCGCTTCGTTGTGAATTACTGTGACAAGAGTCAGGCTCCATCACGCGCTGCGCTTGGGCTACCTGCTGGTGACTGGCCAAACACCGCAACGATGGTGGTCTGCGAAGGTGGCGTGCTATTGGTGGAACCTGGGGGCCAGATTCAGGTCTGGCAGGATGGCAAGCCCGTCGAGTGGAGCAAGATCCCCGGACAAGGCGAGATCACCGCCCGCAATCACTGGCACTCCTGGGTCGACCGCATCATTGGCAAGCCGGATGCTTTCGTGCAGACGCCGTTTGCGGCCGGCGCGCGCATGGCGGAGGCCGGTCTGCTCTGCTCCAAGGCAGCGCGCTACCCGAACCAGGAACTGCGTTGGGACAAGGCCAGCCTGAGCTTTACTAACAACCCAGAGGCCACCGCCAGCATTGTGCGGCGCGAGTACCGCAAGGGCTTTGAATTGCCCTCGTTTGCGTGAGCCGGGGAGCATTTTCGTAAATCCTTGGCAATTGACCGAACAATCCGCTTTGGCGAATGTATATTTGCATTATGGTGCAAGTACGCAAACGTCGAACAATGACCCCTGTGCAGGCTTCCGCATGTTGCAGGCCGATTGATGACCTGCTGGACCCAGAGCTATTCAAGGCGCTCAGTGACCCAACGCGGTCTCGGCTCTTGGGATGCTTGGTGAAGTGCGGCTGCGCATGCACGGTGAGCGACGTGGGCGAGTGCTGCGCAGTTGACCTCTCCGTGGTTTCGCGGCACTTAAGTCTGCTTGAACGCGCCGGCGTGGTGCAGTCAAGTAAGACCGGGCGAACCGTCCACTACGTGGTGGACTATGCGCGCCTGTGCCGCACGATGCGAGCGATTGCTGATGCCATTGAACAATGTTGCCCCGCAGAGCAACTGCCAGGATGCGCTCGCGGCTGCTGCGGGGCGCGCTGACAAACGTGCACGATTAATAGATAGCAAAGATCACCTCTCACAACACCTCTTACTCCAATAAGGAGCCATATGAACACCGTCAATGATCGAAATCAAGACAGTAAGAATCCTTCTCCGCAGGGCAATGCATGTTGCTCTGGAACGCAGTGCGGATGCAACTCATCAGCTGCAGCGGTTCCGACGACAAGCGTCGAGGCTGATCAGCTGCGACAGCAAGTGCGTGCCGGGTACTCAAAGATCGCCGAGGTCGGTTCGTGGTCTGCGGCGCAAGCGGTGGCTGCGAAACCTGCAGCATCCGCAGCGCCGGTTGCCGGAAGTTGTTGCGGCGGAGCGGCTGCGAAGCCAGCGGCACCTGCTGCCGCAAGCTGCTGCGGCGGAGCTGCAGCCAAGCCCGCCCTGCCCGCAGGCGGCGGATGTTGCGGACCGGCAACCTTTACGCCGGAACAGCTCGCCGCAGCGATTGGCTACTCCGCGGGCGAGCTCGCAAGTACGCCCGCCGAATCAAACATGGGACTCTCCTGCGGCAACCCAACCGCGATCGCATCACTCCGCGCTGGTGAAGTGGTGCTGGATC
>JBIKZY010000064.1:0-11995 GCA_044354475.1 Phycisphaerales bacterium | reverse complement strand
CAGTTCGCGCGGCGTGAGACGAGCCTTGGCGAGCAGTGCATCAAGAGCATCGGTATACGCCTTCTGCGAAACGCGAACTTCGTCGCCTGGAAGCGGCATCACCACTTCGATGCGATCCTCACCCTGCGGCGTCATGGTCAAGTCCAGAACACCCTGAGGATTGACGCGGTTTTTAAGGGTCTTAATGGTCTGCTTGAGCAGTTCTGACTTGGTTTCAGAATCTGATCCGGCCGGCATATTGACCGAATAAATCAAACTGACGCCACCGCGCAAATCGCGGCCGAGCTTGATCTTCTGTGCAGGCGGCATGATGGCGAGCACCATGACTACACAGGTTGCAGCAATGACGGCCACGTCAAGGAGCGTGCGCTTGAGTGGCGCAAATGCCTTGCGGACTCCCGCAACGTAGATAACCAGAAGGAGCGGAAGGATCAGCGTGTGGAAGAGCAGGTGCATCGTGTTCTCAGTGGTGCCGCAAAGTGCGCGAAATTAAATAACGGTGAAGCGTCGATCAGACCGCAGCGTCTTGGGGGATCACTTGCGAGATGGAGCTCTTGGTGAAGGTAATGCGAGTGTTGGAAGTCTCGTCAACCTTCAAGATCAAGGAGTCGTCCTTCAGTTCGACGACGGTGCCAACAATACCGCCGACGGTCAGCACCTTGTCGTGCTTCTTAATGTTGCCCAAGAGATCTGAACGCTTCTTCTTCTCGCGGCGAGCATTGATGAAGGAGAACAGGATCATGGCGCCAAGGAGCACCACCATCATGATCATGAAGCTACTGCCACCGGATGCGGACGGCGCAGTCGCTCCGGCGGCATCCGTTGCGGCTGCCGATGCTGCGGGCGCGGGTGCCCCGGGCAGGGACGGGCCGTCGGTGGTCTGTGCGAGAAGGGTCAGTGCGGTCAGGGTCGGGGTGATCATGTTTGCTCGTCAGTACTCGAATGCGCCTCGTCAGAACCGATGCACGGCCATGCGACGAGGAGCGAAGACCACGCATCTTCACGGATCGCAGTTCGGATGTCCAGCATAAGCCGCTGGAAGTGCCGGATGTTATGGGCACTCACCAATGTTGGCCCAAGCATTTCGTCAGCCATAAAGAGGTGCCGGAGGTACGCCCGGCTGAATCCGCCGGCGCAGGCTTCGCAGTCACAGGAGGGGTCGATTGGCAGCGAATCTTCCGCAAATCGCGCATTTCTTAGGCGAATTGGCCCTTGGGGCGTGAAAGCGTTGGCATTGCGACCGTTGCGGGTGGGCAGGACGCAGTCGAACATATCCACCCCGGCGGCCACCGCCATGACGATGTCCCGTTCGTAGCCAACGCCCATTAAATATCTTGGCCGATTGTCCGGAAGGAGCGGCGTGGTGAATTCCACAACGGTTTTGATCGCCTCGGTGCCCTCCCCGACCGCCACTCCGCCGATGGCATACCCGGGAAGATCATGAGCGCACACGCCTTCCACGGAGCGTCGGCGCAGGTCAAGATTGGTAGCGCCCTGCACGATGCCGAAGAGCGCCTGGTCCTGCTTCCGGGCATGCGCTTGTACGCAGCGGTCGAGCCATCGCAGAGTGCGCTCATGGGCTTCTTCCATGCGTAGCGCGTGATCAACAACGCCGCGGGTACGAGCGACGCGTCGCTCATCGGCGTCCTCGGCGGGCAGCGCTGCGGGAGCACAATCATCAAAGGCCATGATGATGTCCGCGCCGATCTGATTCTGGACGCGCATGCTTGACTCCGGACCAAGGTGAACCTTGGAGCCATCGATAAAGCTGCGGAAGGTCACGCCCTCTTCACTCAGGACAGCGGTGTCACTCATACTGTACGCCTGGTAGCCGCCGCTATCAGTGAGGATCGGTCCGTTCCAGCGCATCAATCGATGCGTTCCGCCGAGGCGTTCGATGCGATCGCCGCCAGGACGAAGGAACAGGTGGTACGCGTTATTCAAAATGATTTGACTGCCAGTGCCGCGAATCTGCGCGGGTGTCAAACCCTTCATCGCTGCTGCGGTGGCGACCGGCATGAATGCCGGCGTGTCAAAGGATCCATGCGGCGTTGAGACACGTCCGAGGCGTGCGCGATTCGCCGTAGAACGTGCAAGAATTTCAAACTGAAGCGCACTCACCGCGGCTTCCGGCTCGCATCGCGCAAGACGCGCTTTTCGCCTTCAGTGAGCGAGTGCAAGCCCCGCGCTGAAATTTTATCGAGGATTCGATTGACTTCGGTACTGGTGGTGGAGCCTTGCACATTGCCGCGCTTCACGGCAACGCGTGCGCGGGCCACCTTGCTGGTTGGATCGTATTGACCAAGGAAGTCAAAGAAGCCATGCAAGTGATTCGGGTTGCGGACAAGCCAGAACCCGGCGAGGGCGCCACCGATGTGCGCAGCTTCACCACCTGCATTTGTCCAACCGAAGATGACCGTTAGCAATGCGAGTAAAACAAGGCCGTATGCCAAGACACCCAGGCGCATGGGGATGACAAAGAATAATAGGACGGTGGCGTTTGGTGCTAGGTATGCAGCAGCCATGATCACACCAAAGACGCCGGCTGAAGCGCCGACCAGCATGCTGGTGGAATCACTAAAGAGCAGTCCAGGCAAATGGAACGATGACCCGAATGCTGCTTGCCCGCCAATCGCGAGGCCGTTGAGAATCAGATACATCATTGCGCCAGCAATGCCGCACAGCAGATAGAACGCTATGTAGCGCTTCTTGCCGAGATAATTCTCAACCATTCCGCCGAAGAAGAACAGCGTCATCATGTTGAAGAGCAGATGAGTGAGGTTCGCATGTAAGAATTGAAATGTGACGAATCGCCACACTTCAAAGCCGGAGACGCCCAGCACTGGATCCGACGCGTACACAGCACGCGCGGTGGAGAAGTATCCCAAGCGGGTAAGCAGTAGTTCCTTGCGGTACTCCACCTCGGCGACCACATTATCGCCGCCCAAGACGGCGTAGCCGAGTGCCTTGCCGGGTGCGATTGCGATATCGACTGGCTTAGTGAGTGCGAACTCGCTGCGGTCGATCTGGCGGATTTGTTCCGCAGACGCGCCCTCCATCAGCTGGCTTGCCACCGGCTCGTAGGTCCAGGGCAGGAATCGATTGACCGCAAACACTGCCGCGCAAATGGCAATGATCCACGTGGTGGCCGACCAACCCGATGCGCGTGCATAGGCGGGTGGCGTTCGAGCGTCGGGTCGGTAGTACGGTCGGTCCTGGATGCCCATAGTTTGAATGGGGAACGATATCGCAAAGCCGTGGCGCGCTGCGGGTGGTTAGCGCTGCGATCCGCCGCGGCGCCGATCGGTGGCGCGCGCAAGCGTGGCGCGTTCGGTTGCAGAGAGTCGATCCGCACCCTCGCGGGCGATCTTCTCAAGAATGAGGTCCACGGCGCGGTCTTCAGCGGCGCGGGTTTGACGTTCTTGCTCGGCCGCTTCACGCTCGGCGCGGAGTTCACGCGACTCGCGCTCCTCAGATCCATCGTGGTTTGCCATCCATGACGGGCGCGCTGCCGCCACGGAGTCCCCTGCGCGCAGGCGCCACAAGATAAATGCGGCGAAACCGGCGCAAGCAATTGCCACGGTCAGCAGCGTGCCAAGGTCACGCACGATGGCAACTAGGCCAGCAGTTGATGCCGTGGCGAGCGTGGCAGCTGCCGCAATCCGCGGAGTGTCATATTCGCCGCGCCGGCGCAGGATGAACGCCTCCATGACGCGGCCGCCATCAAGAGGCAACATGGGGAGCAACGCCAAGAGTGCCAATTGCACCCCAGTCCAATGAGCAATCCACAGTGCATCGATCCACCAGGAGTGCGGATTACTGAGCCAGGATGCGGAGATTGGGTCCGGAAGCCCTGCGCCAATCCAGTCCCCGGTGATGGTTCCAAGCGTGATTCCCATGGCAGCAAAGGCCACCGCCGAAACCGCGGTTCCCACCGCTGCCGATAGGAGCGAGGCGAGCCAGCCCGGTGCAGGATCGATGCCTTGCAGGCTGCCGAGCGGCCACAGCACCACGTCGTCCGCGGAGCCGCCCGAGGCACGCACCACCAACGCTCGTACGAGCTCGCGCAGAAACACCAAGACAAAGAGTGCGCCAACCGCCATGCCCACCGTGCTAGCACCGTGTACAGATGATTCTTCCACCGGTCCGTACGAACCCCGTAACACCACCACCAGCGCATACACGACGAAAGTGAAATGCACCCGAAAGTGGATACCGGCGATGGGGAACAACGGCAACGACCACGCCAACGGGTTCGCAGCGGATGGTGCGGATCGTTCCCACGTCATGGGCGTGCCTCGCGGGTCATCATGGCGTTGCTCCGGTGCCGGAAGCTCCATGTTTCCACAGGGTAAATGCACCGAGGGTCTTGCCGTCAACCAACTCGCCGCGGGTGATCATGCTCTGCAGGTCTGCGACCGATCGAGTGACCACTTCAATTTGCTCACCCACTTCAAGGCGTTGCGGTACGGGTGTGAGACCGGTTGCCTCAAAGACGTACATGCGCTCATCAGCGAACCCGGGACTGGTGAAGAAGACACCAACCGGGCGAATGTGTGCGGCAGTGAAACCAGTCTCTTCCTCAAGTTCGCGCGCCGCCGCTAGTGCGGGGTCTTCACCGGGCTCTAGCTTTCCAGCACAGAATTCATCGAGCCAGGTGCCAATGGCCACGCGCCAGTTGCGGATCATGACCAGACGGCCGTCCTCGAGTACCGGAATGACCGTGACGGCGCCGGGATGACGAACAATATCGCGAACGATGACGCGACCGGCGTCGTCGCGGAATGTCACACGCTCGACGGCGAACACGCTGCCCCGGTGGATGGGGGTTCGGTCATAGGCAACACGGGGAGGCGGCAGGCCAGAAGATCCGTCCATGGGTTGCCCGGAATCGTACGCGAGTGCCATTGCCGTCCGGCGGCGAGTCGGGGATGATGCGCGGATGGAAGTCCTCTGCATGCCAATCGCTCGCCTCGCGGGATGTCGCTCATGATGAACTTTGACGACCGCCCGTCCCAACGCGACTTTGCGCTGGGCGCAACGGCGATTGGCGCGATTGCCGGGGTTGCCGCCCTGCTCTTGGCGTTCGGGAAACTGCAGCCACTGTTAGAGCGCCGCTTTCCGGTGATTGTGGAAACCAACGGAGCGCAGGGCGTGCGCCCGGGGAGCCTGGTCACGCTCAACGGCGTCACCGTCGGCGCGGTCCGCGACGTGGCGGTTGACCCCGCGTGGCATCCACCCGTGCACATCACTATCGAACTACGGCCCGATGCGCGGGTTCCGGCAGACGCTGATATTCGCCTGTCCGAATCACTGGTTGGCGGATCGGCCGAGGTGGCGTTCCGCGTTCGTGCCGATACCGCCGCGGGCGCCCTGCTCCTTGCAGCCACTGAGCCGCCGATGCGCGTGCGCGGCGAGAGCGTGAGTTTGCAGGAACGACTTGATGGCGCGTTGGTGGGAGCACAAGCTGCCATTGACCGCGCGCAGGTCTGGCTGAACGATGAGCAATTGCGCGCTGATGTGAAGGGCGCGGTCGGTCGGGCCAATGTGTTGTTTGATGAAGCCACTGACACCGTACAGATTGTTGGAAATCTCTCGCAGAGCGTGCAGATGGATGCCAGCAAACTGGCGGTGACCCTGCAACGCACCGCCGATTCACTGGCGTCCGCCATGGCGCGCGTTGATGAGATTGTGGCGCGCGTTGGTAAGGGCGAAGGAACGGCCGGACGCCTGGTCAGTGATCCGTCGCTCTATGAGAATCTTGCTGACAGCGGCGTGCGATTGCGCGAGGCGCTCGATCAAGCGAATTTGCTGTTGCTACAGATTCGCGAGAAGGGTCTGCAGATCAAGGTGCCGTGATCGACACGCGGTCCTGAGTACACCAACCATCGCGTCCATGAAACACACGAAGCCCGGCGCGGTGCCGGGCTTCGTGGAAAGTTTCTTGGTGAGTCACGGTTCTCAATCAACCGTCACTGAGCGCAAACGTTCGCGCCACTCACTTACCTGGAGTGACTGGAGCAACGGTCGCCTTGCGACTACTTGACGTGGTCGAAGATGACTTCGTGGTTGCCTTGGTTGCATTCACCTTGCCAGCAGCCGCTGGAGCGTTCACAGGAGCCTCGGTCTTCATGGCTGCAGCGTCGGAATTTGCAGTCTTTGAGGTGACAATCACCTCAACGCGACGGCTCTTCTCCTTGGAGGCCTCCGGACGATCTGGCCCGAAACTCATGAGACCCATGTGCGCACCAACGACACCCTTACGGTCAAGGTAGCCACGCACTGCAAAGGCGCGCTCAAAGCCGAGGTGATAATTGGTTGGGTACGAACTCTTGCGGATTGGATCAGCATCGGTGTAACCAACAACGATGATCTCACGATCACTGAACTTGTTCTTGATGGCGGATGAGACCTTGTCAAGCGACTTACGAGCAGAGTCCTTGAGCGAGGTGCGACCACTATCAAACAGCAAGCTGTTGGCAATGGTGAGATGAATGTCGTCACCCTGAACGGTGGCCTCGACGCCTTCGATGCCCTGGAAGTCGTTGGCGTTCACACTGGACACTGCCACCACTTCAGGAGCCGTAGCGGAAGCCGTCTGCTTGCAGGCTTCGAGCTGCGATTGCAAGTCTGTTGTTTGCTGCTGAGCACGCGCGAGTTGCTCACCGATATCTTGCAGGCTGTTGTTCTTGTCTTCGAGCTGCTTGGTCAGCGTCTCGTTCTGAGTCAGCAGATCCGCCTGAGCGGCTTTCTGCGAGTCGTTACAACCAACGAGAACCGACACAAGCGCGAGCGCTGGGACGGCAATAATGCGAGTAAATGTCATTGAGCTGAATCCTTTCAAATGGTTCGTGACTGCACCCGATGGCTAACCGTCGGACCGCGCATCCTTGCGAGGTGGCGGCATTGCACTCGACCCGGGAGCCGCTGTAAAGGGCTTGGAAGGCATTTTTATTGAATTGTTAGCGTTGGACGAGCAGATCAGGACAACGCCTAACTTGGCGATCCCGGGCGGGCGAGCAGCAGGAATGCCCCAACCAAGACCACCACGAATGCCAAGAGCCTCAGGATCCGCGAAAGGGCTGTTCGTGGACCGGATTCTTCCTCGAATCCAGCGCCACAGATGGCACTGCCCACCACGCAACACGCCACTAAGACCCCTGCCACCACCGCGCCCGCTCCGGGGCGCATGTGTGACGCCAGTATCCATGCGACCACGGCGGACACCATCAAGATGATTGACGCCGCAGCTGCAATTCCACCCGTCCTTCGCGCGGCCCAGGCGGAAACCGTGGCGGCGATCGCCAAGACGGACGCCACGGCGAGTGCACCGCTCGGATCATTGCGAGCCCAACCTCCCAAGTGCGCCATGGTTGCCAGACCGGCAACCACCGCCGTTGCCACGATCGGCTTCAGGAAGAATGCGGCGAATGACCCGATGGCGAGTGACGGCCCAAACGGCATACGCATCGGCGCCTTGCGGAACAGATTAGCCAACCACCACGCCAGTCCAACGAACGGCGCGATGACAAATCCAATCAGCGCCACGCGCCACCCGAACACCGCCCCGACGCACGCCATGAGGTGCACATCGCCGAGCCCAAGCGCCTCAGTATCAAGGAGCACGGTGGCGACGATTCGCAGCGCCCACACCACGCCGCCGCCGATGACAAACCCCGCTGCGACCGCAAAGATCGCGCCGACTGCGGGGTGCATTTCAGCGGGCGTACCAAGGTAATTTGCAACGACCCAACCGACCGCCCCAAGCAGTACCGCCGGCCCAACAAAGGCCACTTCCTTGATCATCTCGCGGCGCGCAAATGGATAGTCAGCGAAGACATCGCCCTCGCTTTCGGCAAAGTCGCCCCAGTCCTCAAACGACCGGGGCAAGATTCCAGCGGCCAGCAGAATGCGTGCGATGGCCAATCCACCAACGGCGCCGATCGCGGCTCCGCATACTGGCCAGGCTGGCGCGAGCGCCGGAAATGGATGACTGAAGTCGCGCGCTACCAGCGCGGCGATCGGCCAAGCAATCAATGCCACTACCGAGGCCCACTTTGGAATGGCAATTGGAATCAGAAAGGTGCGCGCGTCACACATGGTCATCGCCACCAAGGCGCCAGTGCCCCACAGCACCGCCACCAAGGCAGGAAACGCAGCGATGACCCCTTGGGCTCGCCACCAACCGTCGCCCACCGAATACCAGAAGTCTGCGGAACTTGGCAGAAAGAGCACGGCATAGATGGCGACAAACAGAAGCCCCATCAGCAACTCGCTCAGCACATAGCGCAATGGAATTTGCACCGAGCACGCCGAGCATCGACCGCGCAGCATCAAGTACCCAACGATCGGCAAGTTCTGATACCACGGCAGACGAAAGCCACAGACCGGGCAACGCGAAGGCGGCGAAATGACGCTCAACCCCGCCGGCATGCGGTACGCCACCACGTGAATGAAGCTGCCCGCGCATACGCCGAATGCAAACATGAACACCATGTTGACGATCGTCGGGAGTGCAATCGTAAAGTCGTTCATGCTTCCCATGGTGATTGATTCCCTGTCAACGCAGCCGCGCAGTGACCAAACATCATCGGTCAGAACGGCGCGTCTGCTTGCGCGGGCTTGGCATCTGCATCAAGTTGCTGACCAGAAATTGCCTCGATGCGCTGCTCAGCGCTGTCCAGCACCTGCCGACAACGACGGACCAAGGCGTCGCCGCGCGCATATTCGCGCAGGCTGTCTTCCAGGACCGTTTCGCCCTTCTCCATGCGGTCAATGATGGCTTCGAGTTCTTCGATGGCCTCTTCGTAACTCATGGCGGCCACCTCGGCATCGAGCGCGGGGTCGGCGGGCGGCTTACTGACGGATTTGCGTGGTTGCTTGCTCATGCGTGTGTACTGACTGATGAAAGATTACCCGGCAGGTGGATCAAAGAGGCTCGGCGCCGCGGAAACTCCGGGAGAAATCACCCGTGATCGCACGGTGCCATCGGCCATGCGCGATTCGATTTCCTGACCCGGCCGCGCATCGGCGGCACTTCGAATAAGCGTCCCATCGGCCGCAAAGGTGAGCGACCAACCGCGCGCGAGCGTTTCGCCCGGTCCCAACAGGCGCAATTGACGATCGGCACCGGTCAGTTGCGAGCGCAAGTCACCGATGGTTCTGCGTGCGGCGCTGTGCAGCCGCGCATCAAGACTAAAGAGGCGCTCGCGGGCAGCGGCGTGCCGAGCGGCGGGACGGTGGCGCTCAAATCGAGTGCGAGCATCGGATAGGCGGTGGCGAGTACTGTTGATCCGAGCGCGCGCGGCCAGCGCCAGGCGTGCCACACTGCGTAACAGCGCAGCACCGTGCAGATCAATGACCGCACCGGGCGATCGGAACATGGTGTGTCGGGCGTGCGCTTCCACGGTTCGACGCAACTCATGGATCCTGCGGCGCATCAAGAATTGCAGGCGGTCGTGCAGATGATCGGTCTGCTGCGTCATGCCCTCACTGTCGGGCAGCAGCGCCATGACCGCGGCTGTTGGCGTGGAGGCGCGCTGGTCCGCCACCAATTCAATGATGGTGGTGTCGGATTCATGGCCGATGGCGGCGACCACCGGTGTAGTGGCGCGGAACACCGCGTCAGCCACGATTCGCTCATTAAATGCCCACAAGTCTTCCAGGCTTCCGCCGCCGCGGGTGACGATCATTGCATCAATTCCCAGCTCATCGGCACGCCGATCGACGGCGTCAATGGCACGGGCAATCGCGGGCGCAGCGGCATCGCCCTGCACGGGAACATCAACTACCAGAATGCGCACGAACGGCGCTCGTAGGCGGGCGGTGCGCAGAACATCCTGCAGCGCGGCGCCGGTGGCGCTGGTGATGACGGCAATCGCGCGCGGGTAATCCGGGATCGGACACTTGCGCGCTTCGTCAAAGTAGCCCTGTTCGCGCAGCGTTCGGCATAGCTCTTCATAACGCTGTTGCAGTGAACCTTCGCCTACACGCTCGACCCGAGTGACTACCAACTGAGTGCGACCGCGTGGACCCCAATGCGTTGGATCACCAGTCAGAATCACCTGCATGCCGTTTGCTGGAGTGATGGTGCTTCGCGCATTGGCACTGGCCCACATCACGCATTCAAGTTGGCTCTTGTCATCCTTGAGAGTGAAGTACCAATGTTCGCGATGCGTGAAGTTAGAAACCTCACCGACAATCCGCTGGCGGCCCGCCGATTCAACGGCGCGCCGAATGACACTGCTTGCCTCGGTGACGGTGATGGGCGGCGGCACTGCAGTGGACGAAACGCCGGAAGTGGCAGCAGACGCGGCGGCTCCGGCCGTCGGTGCGGCACCTTTGGGTGGATCAAACAGTCCACCGCGCGCTCGTTTGGGATCAAAGGGCACTCTCGACACGACCGATACGATACGGTCGCTTAAGGCAGCGCATGAAGAACACCGAACTTCGGCCATCAACTCCTATTGAGGCGTTCCCCGGCGTGGGACCGCAGGTGGGTCGTTCGTTTCGACACCTTGGCCTTGCCACCGCGGGCGACCTGCTCCGGCACTTCCCGATGCGCTACGAACACGACCGCGGCGAGCGAACCGTGGCGGACCTGATCGAAATGTGCGAACGCGGCGATACCCCGATTGCGGCCTTGCGCGTGGAGGTGGCCTCGGTTCGGCATACGCCGCGGCCAAAGCCCCGCTCCGAGGCAACCTTTGAAGACGACACCGGCACCGTGCGTGCGGTCTGGTTCCACGCGCCGTGGATGCGGCAGAAACTGCATCCCGGAGCGAAGGGAGTCATTCAAGGCCAGGCGAAACTGCGTGGCAAGTACTTGGAACTGACCAATCCGCGCTGGGAGCCAGAGGGCGCGGTGGAAATTGCCCCACGCTCGGAGCGACTGCGGCCGATTTACCCCGCCAGTGAAGAGATCAGCAGCGCGCAGATTGAGCGAGCCATGGTTCCTGCGCTGGCCGGACTACTGACGCACGTTGAGGATCCGCTGCCGGCCGAATATCGCGCCTCGCGAGCGTTGCCGCCGCTGTCCGAGTGCTATCGCCGCATGCACGCGCCGCAAGATATGGACGAGCAACGCGAGGCGCGGCGCCGATTGGCGTTTGAGGAGCTGCTCCTTCTGCAACTGGGCGTCATGATGAAGAAGCGACAGATGCGCGAGGGAGCGAAAGCACTTTCGATTCCGGTGACCGCGGCGGTGGACGCGCGGATCCGGTCGCGCTTTCCGTTTGCATTCACCTCCGAACAAGATCGTGCGTGCGCGGAAATTGCCGGTGACATTGCCGGCGTGATCCCGATGAATCGTCTGTTGCAGGGCGACGTTGGCAGTGGCAAGACCGCAGTGGCACTCTATGGAATGTTGGCGGCGGTGGCTGCTGGCGGCCAGGCGGCGATTGTCGCGCCAACGGAGTTGCTAGCTGAACAACACGGCGTGTCGATCGGTCGATTTCTTGCCGGAAGTGATGTGCGTGTGGAGTTGTTGACTGGAAGTTTGGGCGCTGCTGCGCGACGCGCGGCGCTGGAGCGGATCGCCACCGGTGAAAGTCAGATTGCGGTCGGAACGCATGCGCTGCTCTTGGAAGGCGCGGTGTTTCGCAACCTTTCACTGGCAGTCATTGATGAGCAACATCGGTTTGGCGTTGAACAACGCGCGGCCATGCGCGCCAAGGTTGCCCGCGAAACCGGCGAAGTGCCGCACATCTTGGTGATGACTGCCACGCCGATTCCGCGCACACTTTCGCTCACAGTATTCGGCGACCTGGATGTTTCCGTGATACGAACTCGTCCCGCGGGTCGGCAGCCGGTCACTACACGGGTGGTTGGTCGCGATAAGGAATCCGAGGTGTACACGTACCTGCGCTCGCGCATTGATGGCGGCGAGCAGTGCTACGTGGTGGTGCCCGCAGTGGAAGAGAGTGCCATGGGGCTCAAGGATGCTGAAGGAACCGCGCGCGCACTGTCGGCGGGTGTCTTTACGGGATTGCGCGTG
>JBIKZY010000226.1:0-3270 GCA_044354475.1 Phycisphaerales bacterium | reverse complement strand
GGCGAGCCGGTTCGCCCGTCCATGCCAACGCGTCGAGCAGCGTTCCCGCAGTATCAGCGGAAACTCCCGGACGCTCAAACGGCGCGGTGCGGCGCAACATCATGTCAATGAGCGACATGATTCGAGTGTCGCGTTCATCGCGCAGTGGTCCCGATGAGGTCGCTGCTTCCGTGGCCTGAAGCCATGCATCAACCACGTCCGCCGCTTGCGATGGATTACCTGAAAAAACTGCGTCGCACGCAGCTTTGGTACGCGGAACAAGCCAATCCAGGGCGGCTTCTCCAAATGCCAACGGCGCGCCACCAGCGGAACGAAGGTCAAGTGCGGCGATGAGTCCAGCAGAACCACTACCGCGCCAGATGGCTTCCGGTGTGTCGGTGCGAACGGCGCGCATCACTTCCAGTGGCGCCCGCAACATCTGTCGACTCTCGGAATTGCCAAGCCGCGGGTGAAGTGCAACGATCGCCTCAAGAATGGATTCACGACGGCGTGTTCCCAGGAGCGGCCATGAAGCACAGAACGCATCCGTGGAGCGACTCCATGCGGCTCGATCGGCATCCGACGCAGTGGTGCCGGCACCAACGCGGGCTTGCATGGCAAGAAGCTCCGCCTCCTCGGCGGCGACGGTCTCCAACGCAGTACGTGCCCAGTCCGGCGAAGCGTCAACACGCAGTAGCGGCGGGCGCGAGTACATCGCAGGAACTGGGGGCGTGTTGCGTGCAAGGGCAGATTTCTGATTGTTGGCTGCCGCGGCGCCCGCGCGGCCTGACGTCGTTTGCCGCGGATCAACGTCCGATGCTGCGGTCTTCCGCGCCTCACCTTCGGCGCTTGGTGCAAGCGGGCCGTTGCGTGAAGACGGATCGGAATTGGCGGAAGACGCGGTATTGGTACGAGCAGCGCGGTCGGCCGCAAACCACACCAGACCAACACTCACTGCCATGGCAATCACCAAGATTCCAAGCCCAATGGCGAGCTCCATGCCACGGCTACTTGCTGGTGCCGACGGCGCAGTTTCCGACGTTTCCACTTCCACAACCGCTGTTGGCGCGCGACCAACAGAGTTGCCAACCGAAACCGCACGTAACGCACTATTCACCATGGCCGCAAAGTCAACGCCCCGAGTACGCGCAAACGCCGCCAGCCGCGCCCGTGTGCGCGCATTCCAACCACCGCTCGAACGAATGATGAGCAACACTTGTTGGTCAAGCATGCGCTGCCGATCAGTTGGTCCGCCGGTCTGATTCATCGGCGATCTCCGTTCGGCGTCATTGCGTTGCCAGGCCGTTGCGCAGGTCGCTCGGGACTGGAGATGTCGCTCGGAGATTTGGAGAGCCGCACATCAAGCGCAGAGAGACGCGCGGACGCAGCACCTTCTCCAAAGCCATTTCCCAGTTGGCGAACCTGCTCAAGGAGCGAGCGAGCGCGCGGTTGATCCGAGCTTGCAATGGACTCAATCTGCATCGCCTTGGCTTCAAACCACGGTTCCGTTCCGGCAGGATTGGCGGAGAGCACTTGGCGCAACAAGGCAGCTGCACCCGAAGCGTCACCCGAAGCAACCCGCAGGTCCGCACTTGCGAGGAGCAGTGCCGCGGACTTTGGAGAAGTAGCCAACGCTGATGAACCGGCGCGCTCGGCTCCGGCGCGATCGATGGCTGGTTTCCCTTCGCGGAGCAACTCGGCTTCGGCGCGCATCCACATGGCTGCTTCGGTGGCACCGGCGGTTTCTTGCCCGGAAATCACTGCTTTGGCAACCGCTGCGCGAATCGCTGCACTACAGGCGGGATTGCGAAGCACCGCTCCCATGAGTGACTGCGCCGCCACTCGCACCCACGGCGATGCGGGTTCAATGGCCATGAGCGCGGTCAGCGCATCGTCCATTCGACCGTCGAGCGCGGCGATCTGCGTGCGTCGAGCGGCAAGCTCCGCCGTCAGTGCGCTGTCAACCTTTGCAGCACTTCCGGATGGTGGCGTTGCAGTGGATGCAGTATCTGCCAGCAATCGTGCTTCCAAGGCAACTAACGAATCCGATGCGCGCATCCGATCATCAAGTGCAATGGCGAGCTCAAGTCGGCGGCGAAGTTCCAACGTGCCCTCTTCGCTTCCGCCGGCAGCAACATCATCGCCCGCAGCAAGCGCACGCCGCGCTGCTGCGCGTCGCTCATCTCCGGTGAGTGATCGAAAGCGGCGATACAAGCCATCAAGCGCTGCACGTCGAGCCGCGGGGGCAAGTTCAACGGCAACAGTATCGCTGAGCAATGCATCGATATCCACGATTGCGGGAACATCCGTGTGCAGAACGCGCCACGCGCGCGCGCGAACTGCTGCTGAAGTTTCGGGCAGATCGGTGATGATTGAATCAACGATGGCAGTGATACGAGACGCGATGGATTCACTGCCTTCGCTTGCGCCAGCATTTGCCGCACTGTTGCCCTTGCTACCGGGCGTACGCGTTGCCTCTTCCAGGCAAAGCACCGCCAGCCAGCGCGTGTCACCGGCACGATCGCCTTGCATTTCCTTGGCCGCCTGGAGAAATGCATCCGCCGCTTCCGCGGGCCGCCCTGCCCCTCGAAGCACGTATCCATTGAGTGCCCGGGCGCCCGCCGAAACGGTTGGCGAAACTCCCGGACCAATGGCACCGGCAATGCGATCGGCCGCGCGTTGCCATGCAGCCGCAGCCTCCGCAGTCTTTCCTTCTTCTTTCAATCGATTGGCATCGGCAGCGGCGCGCACCGCCGCAAAGAGTTGCGCGCCAGACCCGGACTCCTCCGCACCCGGCGCCAATGAGATCAGCGAGAGTTCACGCAGCTTGCCAGCGGCTACCAGTCGACCCACTGCTTCGGTCAACAGCTCTGCAGCGCCGGGCGCATCCGGCTTGCGTCCAGCGCGCGCGGCGGCAATCAATGACATCCCCACACCCTGCGAACCATCGCCCTCGCTGCGCAAGAATGTCAACGCTGTTTCCAATTCACCGCGGTCGAGGTAAGACGCAATGCGCCATGCCGGCAACTTAGTCCGCACCGAGCTATGCGTTCCAGGCGATGCCAGCAATGCAAACCACGCATCGGCCGTTGCACCCGTTTGCACCAGGCTTGCAGCAAGTGCCGAACCAAGAATGGAACTGGCGAACCCTTCGTTACTGCGCAGATCTACTGAAACATCACCGGGGTCGATGGCCGCCTTGCCGGGCTCAATGAGATTGGCAAACCATCCCATGGAATCCTGGCCGCGATCGCGCCAATCCGGGTGACCCAATTCACGCGCGAGCCATGC
>JBIKZY010000004.1:0-47297 GCA_044354475.1 Phycisphaerales bacterium | reverse complement strand
CAGCCTCCACGCGGTCGATCACGCGCCGCGCCAAGTCGCCACTGGAGGTGTAGATACTGCTGGCATTACCGTAGGGACTGGCATTTTCAATCTCGATCGCCTTATCTAGGTTAGGCACGCGGATCACGCTGAGCACTGGGCCAAAGATCTCCTCGCGTGCGGCAGCCATTTCCGGAGTGACTCCTTCGATAATCGTTGGACCAACCCAATAGCCGCCGGCATTGTTCGCGCCCGCGCCAGACGTTCGGCCATCAAGGGTGACCTTGGCACCAGCCTTTTCCGCTTGGTCGATGTATCGGTTGATGCGCTCACGTGCAGCCGCCGTCGTAACGGGTCCAAGATCTTTACCCACGGTGATCTTGGCAGCGCGGTCGCGCACTGCTGCAAGGATGTGATCAACATCGCCGACCGCAAGCAGCACACTGGCTGCCATGCAGCGCTGACCAGCGCATCCGGTGAAGGAAGCGACGATATTTTCTGCCGTGACTTGCAGGTCCGCGTCGGGCACCACAATCAGGTGGTTCTTAGCGCCGCCGAGGCAGAGGGCGCGCATCCCGTTGGTGCTCGCGCGTCCGTAAACAGCCTTGGCAACCTTGGTGCTCCCAACGAACCCCAGCGCCTTGATGTCGGGATGATCACAGAGCGCTTCCACTACTTCACGCCCGCCTTGCACCATATTGAAGACGCCCGCAGGGAGTCCCGCCTGCGCGAGCAACTCCGCCAGTCGCAGCGTCGAGAGCGGCACGCGCTCGCTCGGCTTGAGGACGAAGGAATTGCCGCCGACCAATGCTTGCGGCAGCATCCATAATGGAACCATCATCGGGAAGTTAAAGGGGGTAACGCCAGCCACCACTCCCAGCGGAACATAAGCAAGTTCGCATGCCACGCCACGGCTCACTTCAAGCTGGTTGCCTGCAGCCAGGTTCGGCAGCGAGCAGCCGTACTCCACGCATTCGATGCCTTTTTCTACTTCCGCCTTTGCTTCGCCGAATACTTTGCCGTTCTCGTGCGAGAGCAGCCAAGCGAGTTCGTCCAGATTCTTCAGCATCAATTCGCGCAGTCGGTACAAGACATGCGCGCGGTCGCGGATTGGCCACTGTCCCCAGTCGCGCGCTGCCGCCGCACCTACCTGCACGGCGGCATCAACATCATCTGCTGCGCCCATTTTTACTTGTGCAATGACTTTTCCAAAGCGCGGGTTGATCACGTCTTGCACGGTGGTGCTTGAGATCGGGTCGCGCCAGTGGCCGCCGATCCAGTGCCGCGCGGTGGTGTAGGTGACGAAATCGTCACTGCTGGCGGAGAATGGCTTGATTGCTGGAGCGAATGGTGTTGCTGTCATGATTGATATCTCAGGCCCGCTTGACGGCGGTTGGTTGTGCAAGCTTGTTGCGCACGGCGAGTGATTGCGTGAAATCAGCGAAGGCAGGACGGGGTACATACTTGCCCCAACCTGCTGTTGCGTGGAGCTTCCCGTCTTGCCACAGAACCGCACCGCGGGAAAGGGTGACCGCAGCATTGCCAGTGACCGTCATTCCTTCAAAGACGTTGAAGTCGCCGTTCTGGTGGTGCGTGCGTGCGGAGATGGTGCGCGTTGCCGTTGGGTCCCACACAACAATGTCGGCGTCGCTGCCAACGGCGATGGTGCCCTTGCGTGGGTAGCAGTTATAAATTCGCGCGGCGTTGCTACTGGTAAGAGCAACAAATTCGCTTGGTGTGATGCGCCCGCTACCGACGCCGTGGTGCCATAGGACACTCATGCGGTCTTCGATGCCGCCGGTACCGTTGGGGATCTTGCGGAAATCGCCACGTCCCGCGCGCTTCTGTGCCGTGTCAAAGACGCAGTGGTCCGTACCAATGACTTGAATAGCACCGGATTGGATGCCGTGCCACAGCGCGGCTTGGTGTTCGCGCGGTCGGAACGGTGGACTCATGACGTAGTGCGCGGCTTGATCCCAGTCTTCGTTTCGATAGACCTCTTCACTGATGATCAAGTGCTGAATGAGCGCCTCGCCGAAGGCACATTGGCCTTCACCGCGTGCGCGAGCGATCGGATCCAGTGCATCGCTGCAACTGGTGTGCACCACGTACAGCGGTACGCCAATGACTTCAGCAATGCGCAGTGCGCGGTTGCTCGCTTCGCCCTCAACTTCCGCTGGACGCGACAGCGGATGGCCTTCTGGGCCGGTGATGCCGCGCGCAAATATCTCGTTTTGGAAGTGTGCAACCAGTTCGCCATTTTCAGCGTGTACCAGGCAGATTCCGCCCAGGTCGCGCACGCGGATGAAACTCTTCACCAGTACCGAGTCATCCACCATGATGGCGCCCTTGTACGCCATGAAGTGCTTGAAGCTATTGATACCGCGGCGTGTGACCTCGGCCATTTCGGTATGCGTGCGATCACTCCATCCAGTGATCGCCATGTGGAATGAATAATCGGCAGCTGCTTTCGCGGCGCGTCCATTCCAGATGTCCAATGCCTCCAGGAGGCTTTGCTCCGGACCCGGAATCACAAAGTCAATGATCATGGTGGTTCCGCCGGCTGCTGCTGCTGCGGTACCCGTGAAGAAATCGTCTTTGGAGACCGTCCCCATGAATGGCAACTCCATATGCGTGTGCGGGTCGATGCCGCCCGGCATGACAAACGCACCGCCCGCTTCAATTACCCGTGCTCCAACCGGAGCCTGCAGACTCTCGGCAACCGCGGCCACCTTCTGGCCAGCAATCAGAACATCCGCGCGCCATTGCCGGTCAGCGGTAACGACCGTTCCGCCACGAATCAAAGTGGTGTCGCTCATAAAGACCTCATTGACGAGTGATTTCTGGATACGCCTCGGGGCGTCGGTCGCGATAGAACTGCCAGACGCTGCGCACTTGATCGATCACGGCAAGATCAAGGTCGGCCACCAGCAGTTCGTCGTTGTCCTCGCTGGCCTGTGCGACGGTCTCGCCGCGCGGGTTCACAAAGTAGCTGGTTCCGTAGAACTTTCCGATGTTCCACGGCGCCTCTGTGCCCACGCGATTAATGCAGCCCATGTAGTAGCCGTTCGCCACCGCATGCGCGGGCTGCTCAATTTTCCAGAGGTATTGCGAGAGTCCTGCCACGGTGGCTGACGGGTTGAAGACGATCTCCGCGCCGTTCAGGCCCAAGCATCGCGCGCCCTCTGGGAAGTGACGGTCGTAGCAGATGTACACGCCGATGGTGGCGTAGCGCGTCTTGAAGACTGGGTAGCCGCCGTTTCCTGGCTTGAAGAAGAACTTCTCGAAGAAGCCCGGGTTCACTTGCGGAATGTGTTGCTTGCGGTACTTGCCAAGGTAAGTGCCATCAGCGTCGTAGACGGCAGCGGTGTTGTAGAAGACGCCGCTCATCTCGCGTTCATACACCGGAACGATCACCACCATGGCATGCTTCTTGGCAGCAGCGGCAATCAGGTTGGTGGTGGGACCGGGGACTTCTTCGGCAGCCTCGTACCAGCGCGGATCTTGGCTGGGGCAGAAGTAAGGGCCGTTGAAGATCTCTTGGAGGCACAGAATCTGTACGCCCTTCTTGCCAGCGTCTTCGATCATGGCAAGGTGTTTGTCCACCATCGCCTTCTGAATTTCTTTGACGGGGCGCTTCTCATCGTTCAGCGGGTTGCTGCATTGGATGAGGCCGCAGCGGACGATCTTGCTCTTGGTAGTCATGTGGTGTCCCTTATCTCTGGTGCTCAGTGAGCGCCTTTTTTCGGTCGAAGCGGCTTGCCTTCGTGGGAAAATTCGTTCCAACTTGCGGGGGAGTGTCCGTTATCCACGGGCGCCATGGTGATGCACTCTGGCACTGGGCAGACGATTTGGCAGAGATTGCAGCCAACGCATTCTGCCTCGTCAACGTGGGGAACGCGCGTGTCTTGTTGCGGGTGGATGCACTGGTGCGCGCCGTCGTGACATGCGGCGACGCACAGTTGGCAACCGATGCACTCGTCGGCGTCGATCTTTGCCACCGTCTCGTAGTTCATGTCCAAGTCGCCCCACTCCGTGTACGCAGGAATGGCTTTGCCAACCATTTGATCAATCCGATCGAAACCATGCGTGCGCATGTACTCCTGCAACCCATCGGTCATGTCTTCCACAATGTTGTAGCCGCGCAACATCACTTCAGTGGCAACCTGCACCGTGCTGGATCCAAGCAAGATGAATTCAACCGCATCACGCCAGTTACTGATTCCGCCGATGCCGCTGATCGGCAGTCCAAACTGCTTCTCGCGGGCAAGGGCTGCCACCATATGCAGAGCGATTGGCTTGACTGCCGCGCCACAGTAGCCACCGTTGGTGCTCATGTTGCCAACCCGGGGCAACGGGATGAATCGATCAATATCAACACCAACGATGCTCTTAATGGTGTTGATCAGCGACACGCCGTGCGCGCCGCCGCGTCGGGCTGCCAAACCATGCGGCACGATGTTGCCAACATTCGGAGTCAGTTTGACCAGTACCGGCACGGTGCTGTACTTGACGGCCCAACCAGTGATGCGTTCATTGATGGCAGGCTCTTGGCCCACCGCGCTACCCATGCCGCGCTCGCACATTCCGTGTGGGCAACCGAAATTCAGTTCCAGTCCGTCCGCGCCCGCATCAATGGATTTCTTGATGATTTCCCGCCATTCCACCTCGGTTTCTACCATGAGGGAGACAATGATCGGGTTCTTTGGGAAGAGCTTCTTGGTCTCAGTAATTTCCCGTAAGTTTGTTTCCAAGGGGCGATCGGTAATGAGTTCAATATTGCTGAAGCCCGCCGCCTGCACGCCGCGGATGGTGTGTCCAGCGAAGCGGCTGGAAACATTCTGAATCGGTACGCCAAGGGTCTTCCACACCGCGCCGCCCCAACCGGCTTCGAACGCGCGTTGAATCTGTCGGCCACTGTTCGCTGGCGGTGCGCTTGCAAGCCAGAATGGATTTGGTGATTGAATTCCGCCGGTATTCGTACTGAGGTCAGGCATGTGACGTACCTCCAGTGCGATCGTTCTTGCTGGCTGCAGTTCCTTGATCTTTCATGTGTCCCATGTCTCCCATGTCCGCCATGACGGCGGCATCGATGGCTTGTGCTGCAATCTTTCCTTCAGCTGCGGCATTCACCACTTCTTTACCACCGTTCGTGCAGTCACCACCGGCGTACCAGCCAGGGCGACCGGTGTAGCCGTGTTCATCCACCATGATTCGACCGCGGTCCACGCGGATGCCGGGCATCGCCTCAAGCATCCGCCCCAGCTTGGCTTGGCCGATGGCCATGAGAACCAAGTCGGCTGGAAGCGTGAACTCTGTTCCAGCGACAGGATTCTTGTTGGTATCAACGCGCACGCACTGAACGTGCTGCACATGACCGGTGCCGGTGCATGCCGTTGCGACGGCTTGCCACTGCGCGGTCGCGCCCTTACTGAATGCAGCAGACCATTCGTGGGCATATCCACTCATGTTGTCTTGCACGCCTCGGTACAGCATGGTGACTGAGTGAACCCCCAGGCCACGCAACTCTCGTGATGCGTCAACCGCTGTGTTTCCGCCACCAATCACCACAGCGTGGCGCACCTTGGACAGATCGATCGTCCCAAGTTTCATAGCCTCAATCCACGACACCGCACCATGCACGCCGGCCAGGTCTTCACCAGGAATTCCCAAGGCGCTGTCAGCACCGAGTCCGGCGCCAACAAACACGGCGTCAAAATCTTGTTCAAGCGAGGCAAGCGAAACCTGTTCACCGACAGTGACGCCGGTGCGCACTTCAATGCCGCCGATGGAGAGCACCCAGTCGGCTTCGAGCAATGCGCGCTCAGCCTTCATCTTGTACGGGGCAACGCCGCTGGCATTGAGTCCACCAATAGTTTCCTTGCGTTCAAAGATGGTGCAGGCGTGCCCAAGGCGGCGCAATTCGTGCGCGGCAGCCAGGCAAGCTGGACCTGCGCCAATCAATGCCACGCGCTTGCCAGTGTCCTTGCCGGCTTCGAAGAATTTCCATCCTTCAGCAAATGCAATGTCAGTGGCGTAGCGCTGCAACTTGCCAATGGCGATCGGAGGTTGCTCGAGTTCGTTGTAGACGCAGGCGCCAACGCACAACACCTCGACTGGGCAGACCCGCGCGCAGCTCATGCCCAGGATGTTGGACTCAAAGATGGTCTTGGCAGAACCGTGCACATTGTCCGTCGAAATCTTGCGGATGAATTGCGGAATGTCGATGTGCGTTGGGCAGGCATTGATGCACGGCGCGTCGCTGCAGAAGAGGCACCGATTGGCTTCAACCATCGCTGCGTCGCGCAAGAGTGGAAGCTTGAAGTCCTCAAATGCGGTTTCAGCGCGGTTGGTAGGGAGGTGCTGATTCATGGTTATATGAGACACGCGGCCGGAGACATCCGGCCGCGTGTCTGCGGTGCTTAGGTTACCTGTATCGGGCGTTTTGCCGCCCAAGCGATTGAAGTAATGCTCAGTAAACGCTAGTCGGGAAGTAGTACTTCGCCGC
The DNA here is from genome assembly GCA_044354475.1 of Phycisphaerales bacterium. GTDB lineage: Bacteria > Planctomycetota > Phycisphaerae > Phycisphaerales > SM1A02 > UBA966. The sequence continues at coordinate 40,810 of JBIKZY010000004.1, read as the reverse complement.
GTTCTCCGGGGTCACCAAGTCAACGTCAATCATCAAGTGCTGGGGCATGTAGCGCATCTTCTCTTCGCGCTTGCCGCCAACCAACACTCCGGCGGCCAGTTCCATTCCCGTAGCGATCATCGACGGCGGATAGGTGATATTGCCCGGGAACATCGGGTCCTTGTTCATGACGCGCTTGATGATGTCCTTCATGCCAGCGCCGCCCAGGATCCAGACGCCTTCCACGCCCTTCTCGATGAGCGCCTGCTCCGCGCCGAGGGCCATGTCATCATCCGAGGCCCAGATGGCGTTCACTTTCCCGGCCTTTTGCAGCAGGGTCTCGGTGACTTCCAGTGCTTTCTGACGGTTCCAGTTAGCAGCCTGTTGGCCAACAATCTTGATGCCCGGCTCAGCCTTGAAGACTTCCAGTGCCGCACTGACGCGGTCGGTGTTCACGGTGCAAGGGATTCCCTCGAGCACGATGATGTTGCCAGTGGCCTTGCCTTTGCCACCAAGCTTGCTCACCATGAACTCAGCACTCTTTCTGCCAAACGCCTTGTTGTCTCCTTCGATGAAGATGTCGGCAACGGGCTTCAAGAAGCCGCGATCAACGTTCACCACCAGAATGCCGCGATTGTGTGCTTCTTCGGCCACGGGGGTGATCGGCGCAGACTCGGTTGCCAAGATCACCAGCGCATCCACCCTCTTGGCCATCAGTGTTTCAATGTCAGAGACTTGCTTCTCAGGAGTTTCTGCGGTGGCGATGGTCCACTCAATTTCCGGGTGCAGTTTGGCGCATTCCTTGGCCCACCACACGACGCCAGCGGTCCAGCCGTGATCGGCGGCAGGAATGGATACGCCGATCTTTATTGTTGCCGTCACTGCTGCAGCGGCCGGCGCGGCTTTCGTGGCGGATTGCGCAACGATTGGCTCAGTGGCTGCAATGGCAAACAGTGCTGATGCGGACAGGATGACTGCGCTGGAGAGTTTCAGAATGCTTGAAGGGTTCATTGTGCGCGCAAAGGTACCGCCTTCCGCTTACGCACGCGAGCCGCGTTGCACCAACACTGCAAGCACGATCACTGCGCCCTTGACTGCACCTTGCCAATAGGGGCTCACGCCGGAAATGGTCAGGATGTTGGTGATCATGCCGAGGATCAGCACGCCCGCAACGGTGCCCCAAATGCGCCCGAATCCGCCGCGCAGGCTGGTTCCGCCGATCACCACAGCGGCAATCGCATCAAGTTCGCTGCCGAGGCCGAGCTGTGCTGTTGATACAGAATTCATACGCGAGCTTTGCACCAGCCCCGCAACGCCGGCAAGCGCCCCCATCAATGCGTAGACCCGAAAGCGGATCCACGCCACTGGCACGCCGGCATACCGCGCTGCGGTTTCGTTGGCGCCGACTGCAACGAGTTGCCTTCCAAAGCGAGCGCGTGAAAGAAACCATTGCGCGGCAATCGCCACCGCGAAGAAGATCACCGTACTCCATGAAATAGTCAGTGCCTTGCCGGCGCTGTTCTCTGCAAACGGGAGCGGAATGCCACCGCGCCCAAGTGCGCTGAACATGGTGGGACTTTGCGACCGAATTTCTCCAGCCTCCGCGATGGCCAGCGCAATGGAACGGAATGCAGCAAGTCCACCAAGCGTGGCGATGAACGGCGCGATCCGGCCGAAGACAATCAGTGCGCCGTTCAGTGCGCCAGCGGCAGTGCCGGCAAGGATCGTGACCAATGCTCCGGAAACAACTGCGCTTGGTTCGCTCCAACCCGCTTCGATAAGCGCGTTCATGGCAGTAGTGCCAACAGCAGCAGCCAGCACCACCATGCTGCCAACTGAGAGATCAATTCCCGCGGAAACAATGACCAGCGTCATGCCAACCGCAAGGATGCCAACCGCAGCATTCTGATTGAGCAGGTTGCGAAAGTTCTCAATGCTAAGGAAGTCGCCGCCTTGTTTGAATGCGCTCACTGCAAAGAGCAGCACAAACGCCACCAGCACTCCCCAGTGTTCAAGAAAGCGTTGCATGCGCACGGCCATTCCGGTGTGTGATTTACTCATGAGTTTCCTGTCTTTCCGCGCGCAATCCTGAAGCAATTCGAACGATGCGCTCCTCACAGCCGGACTCTGCCAGTTGCTCGCGCGTGACCTCACCAGCCACACTTCCATTGCGCATCACCAGGACGCGATGCGCCAGTCCAATCAGTTCCGGTAGTTCGGAACTAATCACAATGCACGCCAATCCTTCTTGTGCGAGCGCCGCAATGATTCGGTAAATCTCCGCCTTGGCGCCGATGTCGACGCCGCGGGTTGGCTCATCAATGATCAGTACGTTGGGGCGAGTTTCCAACCAGCGCGCCAGCGCAAACTTCTGCTGGTTTCCACCGGAAAGTGAGGAGATGGGCAGGCCCGGACGTGCGCAGCGGATCGCAAGTTCATTGATCCACCGCGCTACCACGGAACGCTCTGCGACCGCATCAATGCGCGCGCCGCCGAATTGTGAAAACGCATCCAGCGATGGCAGCGTCATATTGGCAATACTTGAGAGCGAGACATGGAGCCCACGACCCTTGCGGTCTTCGCTGACGTAGGTCACGCCGTGACGCATGGCGGCACGCGGATCTTTGAATGTGCGCTCAGCACCAGCCACGCGGATCTTTCCGACCGGGCGGCGCAGGCCAACGATCGCTTCCGCCGTTTCGGTGCGCCCGCTGCCCACCAGGCCAGCGATGCCGACGATTTCACCAGGGAACACACGCACTGATACGTCGCGCGATCGATCTGCTGCACCAAACTCAATCAGCTCAATGGCTGGAATTTCGCCCGGTTTCGCGCCTCCCTTGGGTGGATAGATCGACCCAAGCTCGCGACCAACCATTGCCTGTGCCATCGCATCTTCGGTGGCCACGGTGCCATCTTCCGATTGCAACACTCCTACAGCATTGCGCTGGAATCGTGCCACCAGTCGCCCATCGCGAAGAACACTCACGCGATCCGCCACATCCACTACTTCATCAAGATGATGAGAGATGAATAGCACCGCACGACCCTCGTCACGCAAGCGACGCAACAGTTGCAGGAGCTTGCTCGCCTCGTGTTCGCCAAGGACAGCGGTTGGCTCATCAAGAATCAAGACTTGCGCTTCACTGGCAAGACACTTGGCAATCTCCACATACTGGCAGTCGGCGATGGAGAGTTCACTCACGGCACGGTCCAGGTCCATTTCTGCGCCGAGCATCGCCAGCAGCGCTCGGGCGCGCTCGCGTTGTTGCGGCCGATCCACAGCAATTCCTGCAAGAAATGTTGGTTCGCGTCCCAGCAACACATTCTCCGCAACGCTCAGTGTTGCAACGAGATTGAGTTCTTGATGCACCATGGAGATGCCCGCGCGAATTGCGGCGCGTGGACCGCGGAGTATGGTTGGCTCGCCGTTACGGAGTACTTCGCCTGCATTCGGCGCCAGCGCTCCGGAGAGCACCTTCATCAGCGTGCTCTTGCCCGCGCCATTTTCTCCAACAACTGCATGGATTTCGCCCGCCATGAAATCCACGGTGACCTCATCAAGGGCGCGCACGCCGGGATACTCCACGGTGACACCGCGCACCCCCATGCGCGGCAGTGTGGCGTGTGCCGCCGCACCGACCTGCTTGACGCCTGCGAAATCCATCACGCCTTCTTAAGGAAGCACGTCTTCAGAACAAAGGTTCCCTTGCCATCGCGCACTTCTACTTCTTCGGCATTGGATGTGAGGCGGATGTTCTTGTAGGTAGCGCCGCGCTTGATCGTTGTATTGGCGCCCTTCACCTTCAGGTCCTTGATCAGCACAACCGCATCGCCCTCGCTGAGTAGGGTTCCGTTACTGTCTTTGACAATCACGGTCCATTCATCGGTTTCGTCGGTCATGGTGTCGGGGTCCTGGTTCTCAATGGTGCGGTGCGGTGCGCTACTACAGTCAGAATGTGTATCCAAACGCTTCAATTTCGCGGGCATGCCACTTGGCAACCAGCGCTTGGCTCTGCGGCGAATACAGGGCGCGGTAGTCCCCGCCATCCTTGCGATCGCTGGAGTTGCGGTGCGCCAACTGCACCTTGCCTTGGGCACCAATTCGATTGAGGACTTCTTCAAATCCCTCGGAAAGTGCCTCGTATTTGATCATGTAGTCAAAGCACGGCTTACCATCAATGGAGTAAATGCCCCAGTTATCCAAGCGCGAGTGATGCATGGCGCGCCACAGCGGGGAGCACATATCGCGGTCGAAATTGCTGAGGTCCTTCACGCCGCGCTTCTTGTGCCGGTGCGAGTACAGCGAGATCTGTCGATCCCACGGATTGCGCTCGATGGAGAACTTGAAATAGTCGCGGAACTTCTCCTCACCGAGCACGGAACGAACTTGGCGCGCATTGGCATGGAACCACAAACCAAACACGTTTGGAAAGTATCGACGCAAGGTGCCGCGGTGGCCGCGCACAACATCGTCACGCTCTGGCGCGCCAGCGGCCAATTCCGCCACGCTGATACCGCACAGTTCGCGCAAGGCATGCAGCACCGATGTACTACCGGTTTTCTCCGTGCGTAGAAATATAAATCGATACTTGTGGGAGATCAGCATGGCGCGCAGCAAGAATACCGCAATGCGTGCAAGTCACTACGAATTGGGATCACTTCGCGCGACTTGCCCGACCCGTGTTGGTTGGCACTCCGGTTGGCCTTCCATTGGCATCAGCGGGGGTTCCCGGTTTCCACGAGCGGACTTCATAATCAGCGCCCAGGGTATGGAGTTCGTCGCACCATCCGTTCGCCCAACGAATCCGCAGGAATCCATCAGCAATCCACCAGCAACCAACTTTCACTTCATCGATGGATTTCCACGCTACATGGCTCGATTGAATGGCAATGGCAAACTTCTCGCCAGTGGTCGATTGCGCTACCGGCAGCTCGTACACCCCGATCCACGAGGCGTAACTCGCTGGGGTGCGAACCGCCTGTCCAAAGTTGCTGGGTGCCGCATCTCGCGCAACGCCAGGTCCCCAAGAGCGCTTCGCCAGTTCACCGGTGGGCTTGCGCAAGATCACATCACGCCATCCATCGACGTAATCAATGACGATGCACCCATCAGCCATCACCCAGTGCCCGGATTCGCCGCGCGCTCCGTGCGGACCCTTCGACCAGTTGCTCACTGCGCCTCCGTCGGCCGCCAAGACAACATCGAACGTCACATTCTCATCATCAACGAGCGTCCACGAACCGGCAGCGTCCGCTGCGGCGATTGGCGCGCCGAGCACATCACTGCTGCCGGTTGGCGCAACGCCTTTTTCCTTCAGCTCAAAGTCCGCCGTGAGGATGCCCATGAACCGTCCATCCTTGGTCACTGGCACCGAGAAAGTCATCATTTCTACATCGCCGCCACCAGCATCAAAGTATGGCTCGGACCACATCGCTTTGCCAGATTTCCGCGGCAGGGCGAACCACGCCAGCATTGGATAGTCGTAGCCATCAACAGCAAGTGTCCGATGCGCAATGGTCCCCTTGCGGCGGTACGCGTACGGCGCCAATTGCTTCCCCGCATAGGCAGGATCAAGCGCAAATGTGGTTCCGTATGCGTCAGGGTGCTTGGCTAGGAAGCTATCAAGTACTGGATAGATGGACTCTTCAGTGAGTTGCACCGTTGCCAACGCCGATAGCTCCGCTTTGATGGAAGTCTCCAGCGCGGTTCGTTCTGTTTCAGTAGGTACCACCCACTCCGGAGTCTTGCAGCCAGCAAGCGCAAGGATCGGCAACAACGCAAACACGACGAGAGTGCATGTGGAGCGGTTCATATACGCCCAACTGTATCCGGCGCCAAGTTGCCATGCGACTGTCACGAAGCAGTGGTCATGCTGAGCGCCACTGCCTCAGCCACCTTGATTCCATCGATACCAGCGGAAAGAATCCCTCCCGCGTAGCCCGCGCCTTCACCCGCTGGAAACAATCCCAGCGTGTTCAGGCTCTGAAAGTCATCTGCGTCGCGCGTGATCCGAATGGGCGATGAGGTGCGCGACTCTACGGCGGTGAGTACGGCGTCGTGCAGGTCAAAGCCCTTGATTTGCTTGGCAAATGCAGGAATCGCCTCGCGAATCGCAGTAATTGCGTAGTCGGGCAGTGCCGTGGCAAGGTCGCAGAGATGTACCCCGGGCGTGTATGAAGGAGTCACCGTGCCCAGCACAGTGGATGGGCGCTTTGCCAAGAAGTCACCAACGAGTTGACCAGGCGCCTCATAGTTGCGGCCGCCAAGTTCATACGCGCGTGATTCCCAGAAGCGCTGGAATGCAAGGCCGGCAAGCGGATCGCCCGGGTAGTCCTCTTCCGGAGTGATGCCCACCACGATGCCGGCGTTTGCATTGCGCTCGCTGCGCGAATACTGGCTCATACCGTTAGTGACCACGCGGCCTTCTTCTGATGTTGCCGCAACCACCGTACCGCCCGGGCACATACAGAATGTGTAGACGGACCGGCCATTACGCGCATGATGCACCATCTTGTAATCAGCAGCACCCAAGAGCGGGTTGTCCGCATTGCTGCCATACCTGCACTTATTGATGAGTGATTGCGGATGTTCAATGCGGAATCCGATGGAGAACGGCTTGGCCTCAATGTGCACGTGGTGGCGATGCAGCATCGCAAATGTATCGCGCGCGCTGTGTCCAATAGACAACACCAGATGATTGGTTGCGATGCGCTCGCCGTTGGCGAGCACCACGCCGCACACGCGCTGTGATCGAACCCCATTGGCGGCAGCAATCGGTTCGAATTCAATGTCGTCTACCCGGCTTTCGAAGCGAATTTCACCGCCCAGTTCAATGATCTTGGCGCGCATCCGCTCCACCATTGCCACGAGCCGAAATGTGCCGATGTGCGGTCTGCTGACAAAGAGGATTTCCTCGGGCGCGCCTGATGTAACAAACTCCCGCAGCACCTTGCGTCCGTAGTGCTTTGGATCTTTCACTTGGCTATACAACTTGCCATCGGAGAATGTGCCGGCGCCGCCTTCACCAAACTGCGTGTTTGATTCCGTATCCAAGATGCCTTGCCGCCACATCTTGAACGTGTCCTTGGTTCGGTCGCGTACGGCCTTGCCGCGTTCCAAGATCAATGGACGAAAGCCGGACTGCGCCAGAATCAACCCTGCGAACAGTCCTGTTGGCCCCATGCCAATCACGATCGGCCGAGGCGACTGTGCAGAAGTTGCTGTGGCGCGCGCAACAAACTTGTAATCCGTATCAGGCGTGATGCCCAGCTTTGAGTTGCGCTTGGCACGCGCCAGCACGGCGTCTGGATCACGCACCTCCACATCCACCGTATAGACAAACAGAATGGCGTACGGCTTGCGCGCGTCAATGCCGCGTTTGTAAATTTCAAATCGCAACAGATCTGCTGACGGGATACCAAGGCGCGCCAGAATCGCCGGACGGAGTGCGTCGGCAGGGTGCTCAAGCGGAAGGGCCAGTTCGTTCAGTCGCAGCATCGATTCGTCAGCGGATTCGCAACGCTCACTCTATCGTCGCGGGACCCGGCGGAAGATGCAGTAAATTGACGAATTGGACTTCTAAGACCGGGTACGCCATCCGTACCCGATACAGTTGCAGCGCGTCTAAATCTTGCCGCATCTCCCCGGCGACGCGCGTCCCCATGTGGCGATAGTTGGATATTTCGGGGATTTCGAACGGCAGCCGAGCGATTGCTCGCCCGACCCTTGGATGAGACTCCGCAGCAGCCTGCCCTCGGGCCGGGGTTCTGTCGTATGCAGCACCCACTGATTGTCGTAGCATCCTTTGCTATGAAATTACCTACCCGCGCAATCACTCTGTTTGCCTGTTCCATTCTTGCCGCAACGCTGTTCACCGGATGCGCCGCTCGCATGGTGCACAAGCTTGCCACCTCTGGCGACAAGACTGATGAGAAGACCACCCCTGAGCAAGCCTTGCGTGCGGCCAACAGTCAGCTGTATGTGGCTATCAACTTGGTGCTCGCTGGTAATGCCGAGATGATTGACAATGTCTGGTCGCAGAAGCCGGATGTCAGTGACTTTGGCCCATCGGGCGACCGGATCGTTGGTTGGAAGGCTGTTGAGGCGCAGTTCAAGAAGGAAGCAGCCATGAAGATGGGCGGCACGCTCGTCTGCGAAGACCTGACCGTCACGGTCGGTGCCGACATGGGCTTCACCACGTGCATGGAAGTGGGAAGCAATCAGGTCATCGACGGGAAGCCCGTCAATCTGCGATTCCGATCCACGAATGTCTTCCGGCTCGAGAAGGGTGAGTGGAAGTTGGTGCACCACCACACTGATCCATCGCCCGCTTTGCAGGCCAAACCAGTAACGAAGAACTGACAGTCAGTTCAGAGACAAACAAAATAACGCGGGGATCGGCACGTCGCCGATCCCCGCGTTGTCATTCCGTACACGCCGCGCGTGGTGCGCGCGAACTTAGTCCTGCACTTCGATCGAGACGATCTTGTCGCCGGCCTTGATCTTGTCCACTACTTCAACGCCCTTGGTCACCTTGCCGAAGCAGGTGTGCGCACGGTCAAGGTGCGCGGTGCCTTCGCGGCTGTGACACACGAAGAACTGTGATCCGCCGGTGTCCGTGCCCGCGTGAGCCATGGAAAGCACGCCGCGATCGTGGCGCTGGTTGCCACCGGAGGTTTCGCACTTGATGGTCCAACCAGGACCGCCGGTGCCGGTGCCCTTGGGGCAGCCACCCTGAATCACGAAGTTGGGGAGCACACGGTGGAAGGTGAGCCCGTCATAGAAGCCGCTCTTGGCGAGCTTGCAGAAGTTTGCGACGGTGAGTGGGGCGTCGGTGTCGAAGAATTCGACGGTCATATCGCCCTTGGCGGTCTTGATGGTTGCTGTTGACATGGGGCGGGATGATAGTCGAGGCAAGTGCAGCGGATACGCAGCACGCGGCAACTACTTCAGCGCTAGACCCAATTGACTGGCAAGGCGGACGCAAGCGGATTTCGTCTGCTCGCTGCCGCGCCGGTTCGGCACGCCGGGTTCGATCCAGATTCGGTCAATGCGGAGGATGCCCGCGGCGCGATCGCTGGCCAGGTCCACGCGGGCGATGAGTGCATCACCCACCAGTACCGGCATGGTGTAGTAGCCATGCACGCGCTTCGCCTTCGGTACAAACGCTTCGAAGCGATAGTCAAAGTTGAACAAGGCTTTTAGCCGGGCTCGGTCTCGTACCAATGGATCGAACGGCGTGAGAAGTCGCGGCGTCCTATCGGGGTCGACCCGTGCCGCGGCGGCCTGCCACTGGCGCCGCGCGAACCCCGGAACGTCGCGACGGGTTTCGCGTTCAAGTAGTACCGGCACCACCGTTCCCGCCTCGGCCTGCTCTTTGCACCACGCATTCGCTTCAGTCACTGTCACGGCATGCATGAACTGCGAAACTTCGCGCGCGGTGGCCGCACCGAGTCGTGTCAGTGCTTCGTTGCACGCCCATGCCACCATTGCGGTCCGCGTGGATATAGGTGATGGCGTTCCGTAGACGCGTTCGCTCAGGTCATACACCTTTTCAAAGCCATTCCGTGAATGGATCGCCAATTCACCGGCGCGCCACAAGAATTCCAGTGCAGATTTGTGTGGTGACCAGTCCCACCATCCCTCGCCCGCGCGTGGGGGGCGCGGAAAGTCTCGCGTTGCCAGTGCGCCACGTTCGGTAATAGCTTTCTTCACCGCAGCAAGTGTGGCGCGCCAATTTCTGCCAAGGCGTTCGCGCATCCATTCATCACGAAGCATGCGTTCCTTGCTGCCTGCAAATCGATGTGCCCACCATGGCAGCCAGTCATGGCGAATGATGCTGGCGTCGTGCGTCCAATGCTCAAAGGCGGTGCGCGAAACCTCCGTGTGATGCGCGAGCAATGCCGGAACGTAGCCATCAAGCCTGGCGTGCAGAATCAGGTGATGGGCCCGCTCCACTGAACTAATGCTGTCCACCTGCACAAATCCCAGTTGCCGAATGACTCGCCGTACTGACGCGCGAGTTGCTTTGGTCGGCGCCCGGTCCAGGCCGCAACCGGCAATCAGTAGGCGCCGCGCGGCCTGCTGATCCACCACCGGAGTAGTGGTCGCTCGCCGCGCAGCCTTCCGGGCACGATCGTGCGGATCACTTGCCAAGTCCGATGTCCTTGGGCGGGAATTTTCTGAAAGTAGCACCGTGCCCCTTCATTTCGGCGCCCATTGATGCCACCCAAGCGTTCATTCGATGCCCCACAGCGCACTCCTCTTTGGGGTCGATGTACAAGTTGAAGAGCCACGGCGAGATTCCAACCTGGCGTTCGGTGGACATGTCAATGGCGAGCCATTGCGATTCCGCCTCAGTGACGTGCAAATGCATTTTGTACTCATACATGCGCATGGCCATGAGTGTTCCCTCATTCCACATGTAGACCTTTTCTCGGTGCGAGAGGCCAGCGTCGGCAAGTAGAAATGAAGTCTGATCAATGCCGTCGATGTAACGATCGGTTGGGATGCGGTCGGTTGCACCAGCAAGTGCAAGCGATGTATTGAACAAGTCCATCAAGTCGAACAGGTCATCGCTTTGGCGACCGGGCGTGATCATTCCCTTCCATGATGCAATGCCAGGGACGCGCACGCCGCCTTCCCACGTGGTTGCCTTGCCGCCACGGAATGGGGTGTAGCCAGTATCTGGCCAGGAGTCGAGTTGCGGACCATTGTCCGACGTCAGGAAGATAAAGGTGTTCTCCAGGACGCCCGCCTTATCAAGTGCCGCCACAATCTCGCCGACATACGCGTCGACTTCAACCACCGCATCCTTGTAGGGGTACTTACTTGCGCTCTTGCCTTCAAAGGCCTTGGAAGCAAAGTTGTCTGCGTGCACCTTCGCGAATGCATGTTCAAGAAAGAACGGCTGGCCGCTCTTGGCAAGTTCAGCAATCTTGGCAACGGTGAACTCCTTGAGCATGCGATCACCTTCGGCAACATTCTCAATGCAATCAATGTGCATCACTTCAGTAGTGGCGCCGCCCTTAAACCCGTGCATCAGTCCTTCGCTCGCGCCGGTCTTGTGCAGCATTGCCAAGCGCTCGGTGTTCAGCACCAGATCTGGATAACGTCGCTTATCCACGCCCTGTGAAAGTTCTTTCTGCGCTGGATAGAAGCCGTAGAACTCATCGAACCCAACATCCTGCGGACGCATGCCTTCCGTTTCACCAACATGCCACTTGCCGGAGAGCACTGTCTTGTAGCCAACAGTTCCAAGAATCGCGGGCAACGACAATTCGTCTGCCCACGGATTTTTGGTGAGCTTGTCGCCAGCAAGAATCGGGCGCGTGAGTCCGGTACGAACCGGAAGTCGTCCGGTCAGGATGGCGGAGCGTGTCGGCGTGCACGTTGGCTGTGAATAGCACGCGGTGAGTTTCAGACCGCTCTGCGCGAGCGCATCAATATTGGGCGTGGCTGCGCCAATGGCGGCACCACCGCCGAAACAACCTGGATCTCCGTAGCCCATGTCATCAACGATCATCCACACGATGTTCGGCTTCTTGCCAGTAGTACTTTGCCATGCAGCCAAGCGCGCGGCTACAGACTTGTCCTGTTCTGCATGCGGAACGGCGGGCTCCATGTTCGCGGAAGTGCGCACTGCCTTGCTGAGTACTGACGCTGGTCCCGGCAGCGCCGCCGACAGTGCGACTGGGGCCGCGCCTGATTGCGGCGCAGAAGCTTGGCCAAGCGCGTGTGATTGAATGAGCGTCGCACTCAGCAGCGAAGCAATGAAACGGAATGTGAGGCAGTGCATCATCTGGAAATCCTTGTCGCGCAGGCGCATGAGGTAGTTGTTGTTATGAAACGGCGAACGCGTGATTCACTGTCTCCGTAAGCGCGTGTTAAACAGACGCTAGCAGATTGCCGCTCAGCTTCCCGGGGTATTCAATGCATCATTGATCACCACGAAGTGCGCAGCGCGCCGATAGCTATCCGCATGCAGCGCAAAGGTCGGTTCGGCAACCGAGTGAAAGAACTTCTCTAGATATTCAATCGGCCACGGCCGATCGCCGGCCTGCTCACGCGCTACTGCGCGCTGCCATCGGGTTGGTTGTGGAGCGTCAACAAAAACAGCAATATCAATATGCTGGCGCGGAAGCGCATGGAGTGCATGCAGCCCTTCAACCACCACCACATCTGCAGTTTCCATGCGTTGCTCGCCAATGCGCCGATGTTCCGCGAACGTCCACAGCGGAATAGTGGTGCCGCAGCCACTTCGCAGTGCCGCAAGGTCTCGTGCCAGTCTTTCCAGATCAGAAGACTCTGGAAGGTCACGCAGATGTTCCGCCGTCGCGTGGTAGTCGGGCAGATAGTTGTCGGTACTGACCACGCACTCCGAGAGGGTGCGTGCAAGGGTTGACTTTCCAGCAGCCACCGCGCCGGTGACACCGATCACCGTTCGCTGGCCGCGGGCGCGTACCACAGCCAGAATCGCTTCGGCGGCATCTGCAAATTTGACGGTGCGCGGAGTAGGAGTCACAGTGGCAGGATAGGGCGGCTGTGGGTGTGCTATCCGTATGCTGCACCCGCACCGCGCGTGGCGGGCGCACTGGTCCGCCGGAGCACACATGCAGCAATACATTGGAATTCTTGGTGTCGTCGCCATTCTTTTCATCGGCTGGCTGTGTTCCACCAATCGCCGCGCCATCAATCGCCGCACCATTATTGTGGGCGTAACGCTTCAGTTTGTGATCGCATTTCTCTTGCTTCGCTTTCCGCCGATCGCTGCGCTGTTCACGCTCTTTGCAAGAGCAGTGACGCGGGTGATCTCCTTCGCAGATGAAGGAACTCGTTTCATTTTTGGAAACGCAGCTGATGCTTCGGGCGCGTGGGGATTCATCTTCGTAGTGCAAGTATTGCCGGTGATCATCTTCTTTGCATCGCTGATGGCGGTCCTCTATCACTTAGGAGTGATGCAGCGCGTCGTTGCAGTGTTGGCGTCAATCATTCAGCGTGCCCTCGGCATCACTGGCTCAGAGGCACTTTCGGCCGCCGCGAATATATTCCTCGGGCAGACTGAAGCGCCGCTCACCGTGAAGCCGTTCATCGCCGGTATGACGCGATCACAGATCATGTGCGTCATGGTGGGCGGGTTTGCAACTATCGCCGGAAGCGTGATGGCCGCCTACATCGTGCTCATTGGCGGACAAGATGAAGGCGCGCGCGTCGTTGTTGCCACGCACTTCATGACGGCCAGCGTCATGTCTGCATTTGCGGGCATTGTGATGGCCAAGCTGATGCTGCCAGAGACAGAAATCCCGCGCAAGGAGTCCATTGCGGATCTGCATACCCTGCCGCGCACCACCGCCAATGTCATGGATGCTGCAGCAGAAGGCGCTACCGATGGCTTGAAATTGGCACTCAATGTTGCGGCCATGCTGGTGGCCTTTGTCGCGCTGATTGCACTGCTCAACTGGCCGCTGGCTGCTCTGAGCGAAGTCAATGTCGACTGGCTGCCGATAGCGCAATGGCGGCAATCGCTCGGCATTCCCGTGCTTTCATTCCAGAACATCTTGGGGGTGGTGCTGCAGCCGCTCGCGTGGCTGATGGGCGCTGGTGCGGAGGCGCGTACGGTTGGTTCGCTCATGGGCGAGCAGGTGATCGCCACCGAGTTTGTTGCGTATGTTGACCTTGCCAATCAAGTGAAGGCACACACCATCTCGCCGCGCGCGGAGACCATTGCCACCTACGCGCTGTGCGGGTTCGCCAATCTTCCATCGATCGCCATCCAGATTGGTGGCCTGAGCGCCATGGCTCCCAGTCGGCGCGCTGACTTTGCGCAGATCGCTCCGCGCGCCATGGTTGCCGGAGCGTTGGCCTGTTGGATGACTGGCGCGATCGCTGGTGTCTTGGTGCCGCTGTGAGTCAATAATCACCTTGAAGTGCCTGTGCGGGCCACAAAGCACGAGGTTACAGGACACAAGCGCTGTATTTTGAGGACATCCCGTGATGGGTTGGGGGGGCAGATTCCGTTTACTAAGGTGTTACTCGAGTTTCTGTGGAGAAGTTGGAGTTCTTCACAGAAGCCTTGAGTAACGGAGGATAAGACGCGCAGCATTCGTTCCTGCGCGGGGATATGGGCCGCTCGCCGACGGGTTCGGCTGTGTGTTGACGTGTGCCAAGGAGCCGAGTGTTCCTGCCACCCGTCAAAGGAGTTGATTCATATGTTCACCTCTTCTTTTGTTTCGCGGCTCGCTGCACCCCTCGCCATTGGACTGATCGCCGGATCGGCAAGTGCTGACTTCCTGGGATGGACCGCCAACGTGCGTTCGGCCACTAACGGTGGCTACCTAGTCAACGTCTTCGCCGTCACCAGTAGCGCGACCGACCGGCTCTTCAACGTTTACGGCTCAAACGCAAGTTCGCCGAACGCTGGCTACATCCAAACCACTTCCACGGGTGGATTCCTTCAGGGAACTGGTACCCAAAGCGTCTTCGCCGCCGAGGAGTTCCAGAACTGGACTTCCTCCGACAGCTTCCTGACGATCAGTTCGATACTCGATGGTGGCGATTGGCTCGCGAACAGCGCGACCATCGGTGATCCGACTTGGAACGTGACCTACACAACCCTCGCCGGCCTGTCTAAAGCCGCCAACAGTTTCAGTGTCCGCTCAGGTTCTTTCACCAATAGTGAATTCGTCAATCCGAACACGCACTCGGTGCCAGCGACTGCAGGGTTCTACTTGGCGGGATCCGCAGCAGAGGCCGTCAGCCTTGCATCGCTGACAAACCGGGTAGCCAGTTCAACGCCGGACGCTGCTGCAGGAACATTGGGCATCATGGTGGCACAGCTACACATGAGCGAACTCAATCTGGACTGGAGGATGGGCGCGACTATCGGTCGAGGCAACGGCACGGCTGACCAGAAGACATTCTCCTTGCAGATTGTCCCCGCGCCAGGAGCAGTCGCGCTTCTCGCGATCTCTGGTCTGCTGTCAGGAGCGCATCGGCGCCGGTCCGTTTGGTGATCATTGTTCACCTGCTTACACTTCTTCTTTGGTTCGTTCACCCCGTAGTTTGGGTTTAACTCATGATGTTCAAGCATTTCGTTGTTTCGGGCGCTATCAGTGCCGTGGTTCTCGCTCTCGCAGCGAGAACCACGGTTGCGCAGGTCCCTGACTACCCTCCAAGCCTGCGCGGTCTGGCGGTTCCTGAGCCTCCAACGATCCTGGAGTATGTCCGCAGCCGATCGGCAGCGATTGCGCTCGGTAAGTCACTCTTCTGGGACACCAACCTTGGCAGTGACGGGCAGACTGCCTGTGCTTCATGTCACGGCCATGCGGGCGTCGACCCTCGACGTACCAACGCATTGCATCCAGGCGCCAACGGAACATTCGATGCGGGCATCCTGCCTGGACAGACCAAGGGAGGCGACTTTTTCCCGACGTTGGTCTTTGAGGATCCACGCTCGCGATTCAGCCCACGGCTTCGTGATATCGACGACGTGGTTGGTTCGCAGGGCGTACTCAAGCGTGCGTACCGCGAGCTGGTATCGGGCAACCTTGTTGAGCTTTGCGACGATACGACCGACCCGGTGTTCCACGGTGCCGAAGGGAACGTGCGTCAGGTCACTGGTCGCAATTCGCCAACGGTCATCAATGCTGTGCTCAATGTGCGTAATTTTTGGGACGGTCGAGCCAATGCGCAGTTCAACGGCGTGAATGGGCTCGGACCGCTCGATCCAACCGCGCGGGTGTGGCGCCAGATCAACGGCACGAACGCCCTTGAACCGGTGCCCGTGATACTCGAGATGGGATCGCTCGCCTCGCAGGCGGTCGGCCCCGTACTCAGTTCGGTGGAGATGAGTTGTTCGGGTAAGGTGATGTCGACGCTCGCGCACCGGTTGCTGGACCGACGCGCACTCTCATCACAGCGCGTGTCGCATTCTGACTCGGTTCTTGGTGCATTAGCAACGCCTGATGGTGTGGGGCTATTCAATACCTACCGTGAACTGATCGACGCGGCATTCTTGCCCCAGTGGCGGACGACCCTTCCGACCCCCGATGGCATTCCGCAGGTGGAGGCGAACTTCAGCCTGTTCTTTGGCATAGCCATTCAGATGTATGAGGCAACGCTTATCTCTGATGACTCGCGTTATGACCGTTGGGCTGCTGCCGGCGGTCCCGTGGGTGGCGATGCGGCAGGTCTGCTCACGCCGCAAGAGCGACGTGGTTTAGACATATTTACGAACCATGGGACGGAGACTGGCGTTCCTGTTGGTAACTGCATCGCCTGCCATGCGAGTACCGCATTCTCGAGCGCGACCTGGTCATTCATCGACCAAGTTCCCGGTACCTCGGTGGTTGAGCTCATGCCATCAGCGGCTGTGGCGCAGGTTGCGCAAGTGGACTTCGCGGATCACCCTGTTGAGGAGGCTCCTGCTGCGCTGCCATTGAATTTCACCCTTGACAACGCGAACATTGAACTGTTCCACACTGTGCCGCCAGAGGGCGCTGAGGGTGCCGAGTTGATCCTTGAGGCAAGTTTGACGCTTCCGGACTTGGCTCCACTGGGCTGTCCGACTGATGTCGCTCGCACGGCGGCTGTTATGGTTCAGGAGCGGGAGGCCATCTTCTCGACGATCGTGCGCCGTCGAGTGTTGCCGAACGGCTCATGCGGTACATCGATGTTCGTCCGCATCATGGGATTCCGCGAGGGTCTTTATGAAGTCAGGGTGAACGGCATTGTCCGTGCGACCACTGAGGTGCACGCCTCGGGCGCCTATGACCTTGGGTTCTACAACATCGGCGTTCGACCATCCGCGGAGGATCTTGGGGTTGGTGGCTTGCAGGCTGGTGGAGTTCCACTTTCCTATACGCGACGGACACAACAAGGCCTTCCGATTCCTGATGCGCCAACTGATGTACCAGTTGTTCCAGCAAACATCCACGCTCAGGTGGATGGAGCGTTCAAGACACCAACGCTACGCAATATCGAATTGACCGGACCGTACTTTCATAATGGTGGCCAATCCACGCTGCGACAGGTGATGGAGTTCTACAATCGCGGCGGCGACTTCCACGAGGCTAATCTTGTTGACCTCACGCCCGAGATGTTCGCGCTGGACCTTTCGGAGCCTGACATTGACGCGGTCGTTGCGTTCATGAAGACCCTGACGGATGAACGTGTCCGTGACGAAAGCGCGCCATTTGATCATCCCGAACTGCCGCAGCCGAATGGATACACGTTGGTGGCGATCGGTGCCGGAGGTCGAGCCGCTGACTGCCGGATGCCACTTCAGTCCTTCGATGCTGACTTCACAGTCGTGAGTGCGCCTCCGGATTGCGACGGCGATGGGCGGATTGACTCATGCGCGATTGCAGCGAATCCATCGCTCGACGTTGACCACGACGGCATCCCTGACACTTGCAGGTGCGTCGGTGACATCGTGGTGGACGGCTTTATCGACGGTACTGACCTCGGCATCCTATTGATGCAGTGGGGACAAACCGGCAGCGGCCTTGCGGGAGATGTGAACCGCGACGGCGCCGTCGATGGAATGGATCTTGGGCTGCTTCTGGTGCGCTGGGGCGCGTGCGGTCGTTGAAGGCAGATCTATAACTTTGGATCGTGACCGACAGGGGATATCGAAGCTGAATGAAATCAGCATCGATATCCCCTTGTGACGTTCAACAAAGATCCGCTGATAAAAACAAGGATTCTCGGGATCGCGCCAACTCAGTAAGTAGCACAAACGAGTTACTTCCAGGCGATTTGTAAGCCTTTCAAAGCGAGCCAGGTAGTGAAACGAAAGGCAACAAACATTTACGCTTGACCTTGTAGATTTGCCGCCTATGCTAGGGGCTTCGATATTCGTCCATCGATTTCCTTTCCTCTCTCACGGTGTTCCGTATGTTGCGCAAAAAAAATGATTCGCCCGTCGTCTTCAGGCGTCGGTTTCTGGGTGGCACTGCAGTAGCGGCCGGAAGTCTTTCCGTCCTTTCCAAGCAGGCCAGCGCCCAAGTTCCGGTTCCAGTGCAAGTTGACTTCGGAAGCCCGGCCACCACGCCGTGGGTGTGGCCTCTCGCGTTCGCGCGACATGCAGTGCCGCTGGCAGCCTGGGAGACCCTGGATCCGCCAGTGATTCCGGCTAATCACCAGCGTTACGACGAGTTCGCGCCCGTCAAGTTCTATGACATGAGCGTGACCGAGATCTTGTCGCGTCCGCATCCGCAGCTTGCGGAGAGTCGCGTCATGGCGTACGAGGGGTCGGTGCCGGGTGTCACGTTTATCAATCACTACGGCGAGCCAGTGTTATGCCGTATTCGGAACAACCTGCCGCTGGAACTCACTGGTGTTGGTAGTCCCGACATCATTACCCATGTTCACAATGGTCATCACGCCTCGGAGTCTGATGGCTACCCGGGGTACTGGTTCAGCCCGGGCTCATTCCGGGATCATCACTGGCCACATATCTATGCCGGCGGCGACTGGCGTGAGGCCAAGGGCACGCTTTGGTATCACGATCACCGGATGGATTACACGGCTCAGAACACCTACCGCGGGTTGGCCGGCTTCTTCCTGATGTTCGACCACCTTGATAGCGGCGACGAGAATGATCCAAACCACGAGGCGTTCCGCTTGCCGAGCGGTGTCCCTGACGGTCCGCGCTGGCGCGGGTGCTATGACATTCCACTGGTCTTCACCGACCGCCGATACGACGCGAACGGGGTTCTAGTGATGGACGTGATGAACATGGACGGGCACCTTGGTGACAAATACCTAGTGAACGGTCGCATCCAGCCCTACTTCGAGGTCGAGCGTCGCAAGTACCGGTTCCGTCTGCTTGATGGTGGACCGTCCCGGTTCTACAGCTTCTGGATGTCCAATGGCATGACTTTCCAGCACATTGCGAATGATGGCAATATGTTGCCGCGGCCAATCGAGACTGACCACGTTAATTTGGGCGTTTCGGAACGTGCGGACATTGTTGTTGACTTTAGTCAAGTACCTGAGGGCGTCAACGAGCTTTACTTTGTCAACCGTGAGATGCAAATCGAAGGCGCGAAGCCAGAGGGTGTTCTGTTGTCGTACGCCGACAGCAATCAACTGATCAAGTTCATCATTAGTCCGGAGCGGAATGTTGTCGACCACAGTCGGGTTCCTTCGCACTTTCGGCCGTTGCCGGAGATGAATACCCCAGTTGTGCGCACTCGCAATATCGCGTTCGACCGCAAGAACGGCATGTGGACGGTGAACGGCAGGATCTTTAACAACGATCGGGCGGACATCACCTTCAAGCAAGGTACGGCCGAGATTTGGAACATCAGTTCTTCTGGCGGATGGGCACATCCCGTGCACATCCACATGGAGGAGAACCGGATCCTTTCATACAACGGTAAGCCTGTTGATAGCGGCATTCTTCACTGCAGGAAAGACGTGTTCACGTTGTATCCCGGAGATGAGATGAGACTGTATGTCCGGTTCCGTGACTGGACTGGTCGTTATGTCATGCATTGCCATAACACCATCCATGAAGATCACGCCATGATGGTTCGCATCGACGTCGTTCCTTGATAGCAAACAGAAACAGTTACAAAAGTAAAAATATGATTATTCGAAACCAGGTTGTTAGTTCCGATCCATCGGTTCTAGAGAAGTTCGTCAATCGTCGCTCCGCGCTCCGCGCTCTGATGATCCCCGCCGGTGCCGCTGTGCTGAGTGGCTGCTCATCCGTCACTCGCCTTGCCCAAGAGCCGGCGCCGGCGATCTCCGATGAGGAGGTTGGTCGGATGCGTCGAGATGCGAGTGGGGTGCGCACATTCAAAAACTATGTGCTCTATGACCAAGATGGTCGGAAGTTGTATTTCCATGATGACCTCATACGTGGGCAAATCTTTGCAGCTGGCTTCGGCTATGCAAAGTGCCAGGGCATCTGCGGTCGTATCTCTGGCAACCTCGTTGAGGCCTCGGGAATGCTTGGTGGCTTGATGGGTAACCCGGTGCGTTTCTATACGTTCTCGCTTGCTCAGGATTCACCGGCTGACATGCGGGAGGCGATGGAGACTCGCGGCATTCGTGGCAAACCCGGCTGGAAGTATTTGACCGGATCACCCGAGGCGATCCGGTATATCCGCTGCTCTTTCGGATTCTTTGACGCCGGTGGCGAAGATACGTTGGGCACGCAAGCCACTCATACAGGCATGATCCGGTTTGGTCATCACTCCCTTGACAAGTGGAGTTCCTGCCCCGGCCTAGGCACCCCAACCAGCATCGCAAGCAGCGTGGGATGGTTGTTGCCACCCGACCGCCGCCCAGAGTTTGCGCGCATGAATCGCAATGTTCCAAACAACGCTCGAGCCATTCCAGGTTGGACGCCACCGACGCCACTGCTCGCACAGGCTTGACGTACCACTGCTCGCACCGCTCGTGAACGAAGCACATCACCCCATTAGATAAGACACAACATGAAGACTCGATCCACTATTTCCAAACAGCTCGCGGCATCTGTCGCTGGAGCAACCTTCGCCCTCTCTGCGCCAGCAAGTGCTGACGTGTTGCTCCAAATCAAGGACTTCCAAATGGGGCGGCTGAACTTCGTGCAGATGGTGGGAGCGCGCGACCTCGTCGGCGAGTTGACGTCTATCTCGGTAAATGCCACGATCAGTGGTTCGGTTTCGAACACCTACGCGCAGGATCTGTGCGTATATCTTGATGTTCCGCCGCTCAATGGTGGTGGCGAGTTGCAGGTGGGTGGCTTCACGCCCATCAGCGACAATGGCACCCATTCCATGTGGCCGACCGGTGATTTCTATCGTGATGGCACGCCGGTGGTCGGGACGGTTGTATTGGCGCAGCCAATGCAGATGTCGAAGTCCCAATTGGCGGTCTATGTCGGTAACGGATACGGCACTCCGCGCGCCAGTGCCGAATGGAATGGCACAATTACCCTGCACGGCGTCAACTGGATACCGTCCATGCGGGATGATGATGGTGACGGCTTCGTGAACACCGTCGACAACTGCCCGTTCGAGGCGAATGAACAGCAGACAGACTGCGACAACGACGGGATCGGCGATGTGTGTGATGCCAGCACGAATGCGGACTGCAACAATGATGGCATCGCAGACGACTGCCAGAACAACTTGGTCGCTGACCGCAACCAGGATGGTCGGCTTGATGAGTGCCAATTCGCCGTCGGTGACTTGGATCTTTCAGGCATCATTGATGGCGTTGATCTCGGGTTAATGCTCGTGAAGTGGGGTCAGCCAAACCCAGGGATCCCTGACTGCAACGGAGACAACATCTTCGATGGCATGGATCTCGGAATCTTGCTTGTCCACTGGGGCAGTCCGAGTTAATCACGGATACAGTTCGGAGTGTGCAACAATCGGCGATGGCCCACGCCACTACCAATAGTCACCTTGAAGTGATCTGCGGACCGATGTTCGCGGGCAAGACCACTGAGTTGATGAGTCGAGTGGCCCAGGCGCATGCTGCTGGATTTCGCGTGCTGGCGGTGAAGCCAACGCGCGATACCCGCTACGGTCACAGTGAACTTGTGACCCACACTGGTTTGCGCATTCCAGCGCTCGCCGTCGATCGTATCGCCGACACCCTCGAGCACACACACGATTTCGTAGCCATTGATGAGATTCACTTCTTCGCAGAAGAGGCAGTGGCACCCATCCGCACACTGCTTTCCCGTGGAACACGCGTGGTGGTTGCCGGTTGCGATATCGATCATTTCGGCGATGTGTTTGCGCCGTTTGATGTGCTCATCCCCATGGCGGGCACGGTGACTCGCATCGCTGGCACCTGCGCCCGTTGCGGCGCTCCGTCCACTCACAGCGAGCGGATATCGGCGGTGACGGATCGAATCATCGTCGGGGGTATCGGAGACTTCCATGCAACCTGTGCCGCGTGCTTTCGACCAAGTGTGCGACCGCCGGCGTAGCCACAATCACCATGCCACACATCCACGAACATATTGATTTCACCGTTGCCATCTTTGTTGTGCATGCCGGCAAGGTGTTAGTGATCCATCACAAGAAGCTTGATCGATGGCTGCCGCTCGGGGGACACATTGAGTTAGACGAAGACCCCGAGCAGGCCGCGCTGCGCGAAACGCAAGAAGAAAGCGGCTTGGAAGTGGAGCTGATCGGTGATCGGCCACCGACCACCGGTCCCGGCACCCGCGCGCTGATCGCACCACGATTCCTAGACATTCACCGCATCAGCGAAACGCATGAGCACATTGGCATGATCTATTTCGCCCGCCCCAAGTCAGGACAAGGTCCGGCGGGGCAGGTGACCCTTGCCCCGGCAGAACATCACCAAATCCGCTGGTGCGATTCGCAGGAGTTAGATGCACTTGAGCCAGCAATGAGCGATGCAGTGAAGTTCTATTGCCGCACTGCAATTCAGGAAGTGTGAGCCGCACTTTTCGCGGTCTGGGCGCGCGATGCTTTGATGATGGCGGCCGCCGCCTTCGGATTCTTGCAGCACTCCAGCAGTGCCGCAAGCATCAGCGGCGCCACAATGGTGGCATCCGATTCGATGACAAACATCGGCGTCTTCTCGGTGAGCTTGTCCCAAGTGATCTTCTCATTGGGCGTTGCGCCGGAGTAACTGCCGTAACTAGTCGTGCTGTCAGAGATCTGGCAGAAGTATGCCCACGGCTTCACCGGCTGTTGCAGGTCGTACTTAATACTTGGTACAACGCAAATCGGGAAGTCGCCAGAAATGCCACCGCCGATTTGGAAGAATCCAACGCCCTTACCCTTGGAAAGCACCTTGTAATCATCGTAGAGCTGACCCATGTATTCGATGCCGCTCTTCACAATGTTTGCACTGCAATCGTTGAACTTCACATGCGATGCAAAGATGTTTCCGAACGTGGAATCTTCATGACCCGGAACCACCATCGGCAGCTTTGCCTTCGCAGCAGCGAGTAGCCAGCACTCTTCAGGGCTACCTTGGTACTTGCTCTTTGGAATCGAGAGAATCAATTCATAGAAGTACTCGTGCCAGAAGCGGCGGTCGCCGTTCTTGCTGGCCTTCATCCACATGGGCACAAGAATCTTCTCAACGGCGCGGAACGCTTCGTCTTCCGGAATACTGGTGTCCGTCACGCGGCGCATGCGCTGCTTGAGGATCTTGGTGTCATCCTTCTTTGTGAAGTAGCGATAGTCGGGGAAGTCCTTGTAGCCGTGATGCGCTACTAAGCGAAAGAGTGACTCTTCCAGATTGGCACCGGTCACGCTGAGGCCGTGCACCAGCCCGGCACGGATCGCTGGAGCAAGGGTGATGCCGAGCTGCGCAGAACTCATGGCGCCAGCCACCGCCCAGTACATCTTGCCGCCGCTACCCACGTGATCCCAGTAGGAGTACAACGCATCGCGCGTGGCGCGCGCGTTGAAGTTGCGATAGTTGTTGGCAACGAACTCAAGTACGGGGAGGGTCGGCGTTGGCATGGGGGACGGAATGTACCGGAGGTGCGGTGCCGCTCGTGCCGCGGGCCGCTTTCGACGTGCCGCGTACCGCGCGCCTCGCCCGTCGGCCCGCGTACCTACAACAGCGGATGCCATATCCTGCGCCCGCAATGCCCACTGTGAAGCCCACCAAGCAGCCCGCCAAGAAACCCGCCAAGAAACCCGCCAAGAATCCCGCCAAGAATCCCGTCGCGCGGCCTGCCAACAAGCCAGCGGCCAAGCCCCCATTCGTCCCCGCTGGTTTCGACCCCGATGCCGCCGCTACCGGCGACGGTCTCTTCGGTCTTGCCATTGGCGCCAATGACGCGCGCATCGTGGTGATCCCGGTGCCGTTTGATGCCACCACCAGTTACGGCGCGGGCACTGCCGCGGGGCCCGCGCATGTGATGGAGGCGAGCAAGCAGGTTGATCTGCAAGACATTCAGTTTGGCGCAGTGTGGCAGGCGGGCATCGCCATGCTTCCCATTCCAAAGGACATCGCCGCGCTTTCAAAGAAGGCGCGCCGCGTGGCGGAGCCGATCATCAAGGTTGGCGGCGCGGTGCCGAGCAACAAGGTGAAAGCAAAGGCGCACGCGCAGGCGCTTGCAAACGTCAACGCCGCCAGCGAACGTGTGCATGGCTACGTGGCGCGCGAAGCCGAACGCATCCTTGATCGCGGTGCCATTCCGGCGGTGCTCGGCGGCGACCACTCCAGCCCGTTCGGTTTGATTGCTGAACTCTCGCTGCGCCATCCAGGCATGGGCATTCTGCAGATTGACGCGCATGCAGATCTGCGCGATTCGTTCGAAGGTTTCACGTGGAGCCACGCCAGCATCTTCCACAACGTGATGACGCGTCTACCCGGCGTCAAGAAGTTGGTGCAGGTAGGAATCAGAGATTTCGGTCAGCGCGAAGCGGAGTTCATTGAGAATTCCAAAGGCCGCGTCACCACATTCTTTGACCAACGCATGCGCGATCGCCAGTTCAACGGCGCCACGTGGAGCGCAGTGTGCAAAGACATCATCGCCGCGCTTCCGCATGAGGTGTACATCTCCTTTGACATCGATGGTCTCACGAGCGAGCATTGCCCGCAGACCGGTACGCCAGTTCCCGGCGGGCTCACATTCCCCGAGGTGTGTCACCTGCTGGAGATGCTTGCTAAGACCGGCCGCCGCGTGGTCGGCTTTGATCTCTGCGAAGTCACCCCAAGTACATCCGGCGATGAATGGAACGGCAGTGTCGGCGCGCGCATCTTGTACAAGTTGATGGGCTGCACACTGCTCAACGACTTCCGGCGTGAAGTAAAGAAAGCACGCGCGGCTCGCTAGTGTTGGTTCGTGACGCTGGCTCAATCGCCTCGCTCGTTCATCCTGCCCGTTAACGCTGACTTGCGCGCGACTTCTTCCCCGTGGCCTTCTTGGCCGCTCCATCATCCGGAAACCGCGCTTGCACCATGCCGCGGACGGTGTCTCGGTACAACGCGCGCTCCGCAGGAACGCCCGCTTTGTCGAGCGCCGCGTTGAAGTCATCAAGCATGCTCTTGGCGGTCTTGGCGTCCGGCGCATCGGCAAACGCCGCTTCCACCACGGCCATGGCGTACGGATTGCGCGCCAGTCCGGCGGCTAAGAATTTGCCGCACTCCTTTGCGCGTTGCTCCGCGGGCAACGCGTCCCACGCGCGACGCATCACCATGGTGTCCACCCATGCCTCCAGCCCCACGGTGACGCCCCATGCCACGGTCTGGTGGAAGATCATCGGGCGCCGACCACCCTTGTCGTCGTAGTTCCATCCGGCATGCACACCGGTGACCTCATCACCGCCGGTGGCATACTGTCCGCCCTTGCACGTGTAGGTACGTGTCTTTGCATCAAAGTCCATCTGCACCATCGCGCAGTGACCGGGCTGCCCAGCGGTGGATGCAGGCACGCCGCAAATGCGCTCGGTGCGCGCGCCGATGTTTCCCATGGTGCCGCACACGCCGCCATCTTTCCACATCATTTGAATGCTGCCGTAACTGTACGGAAACGGACTCAATCGCCGCGCGCTCTGCATGTCAAACTGCTGCGCGATGTCGCCGATGTATTCGCCGTAGGTGCGCATCTCGCCAGTGTCACGAAACTTCGCCCAGATTTCTTCGCGCTCGCGGAGCGGCTGATCATCAGCAGCCAGCATCAACAACACGGGCCACGGCGCGTTGAGCGGAAAGCGCGGCCACGCACGCGCCGCACGCACATCTTCAGGGAATTTCCACCGGTCATTACGGATGAACCACGCCATCGATTCCGCAGGCGTCGGCGCTGCGTCGCGCTCCGCGGGCATGCGGCCCTTGGCGCGGTATGCAGCTTGGAACATCTCATGCGCTGCAGCAATTCGCGTACGAAGTTCCGCGTCATTCACGGCATCGGTGGAGTTCCAGCCCACCGCACCGTCGCCGCACTCAAGTCGAATGCGCTGCCCATGCGCGTCCATGTACGCATTGAATTCGCGCTGCATTGCAGCGGATGCAATCACATCCGCAGCAACCAGTGGGCGTGCAACTTTCCGAGTGACTTCGACTGCCTGCCCGCGCGGCTTTGCAATGCCCTTGCTGTCATACTCAAGCGGCGGCAATTCTTGCGCCTTGACATCCACTTCGATCGGCGCGTGATCTTCCAAGAAGTTCACCATGTGGTCGTCGCGGTCCAGCGTGCGCTTCGAGTCTTTGGTATCCACCGGCACGCGCGGATCACCGGGAATATTCAGGGCCAGCGGTGCACGCGGCGAAACGTCAGGCAAAGAATCCGGAGCGACCGCACCGTCGGCATCGTTCCATCCGCCCGCCTTCGGAGTGCGCTTTGCATACGAGTCTTGAATTGCAAACGCCAGCGCTAGCTGTGGGTAGTCGGTGCGTACCGTCTTCTCGCCAAGATCAATCTCCAACGACCGCAGCGCCAGCAGCACGGGCAGCGGGTTGTTGCGGCAACCGTAGACCGAAGCGCGCAACACTGGGTCGCGATCAATCCACGCCAGAAAGTCTTTCGGCAGGGCAATGCCCTTCGCCTTGCACTCGTCAAGCGTTCGCGTGCGCGCGGCAGCAACGTATTGGTCCGCGCGGGAGTTCCATGAAATTCCCAGGGGCGTAGCCGCGAGGCATCCAGCGAACAAAGCGAGCATGACGGTACGAACAGTGTTTAGGCGACCCATTGCTTCGGATCCTACGACTGCCTGCCGCTGGTCAAAGCGTGGTCCAACGCGTCACCAACAGCATGAGAAGAGACGCCCGGTCGCCCGGTCGCCCGGTCGTGGCGTACTTCCGCGAGTTACGGCAATTCTGACCATTGATGTCTCACCTTGCGCGCCGCAGATGGCCGATGACATGCTCCGTGCTGTGCAGGATGCGCAGCCGTAAGAATGTCAGGAGGGACAACCATGCAACAGCAACAGGGCGGGGGATTTCACATCTTTGGGTGGGTTTCTTGGGGACGGACGGCGGTGGCCCTGGGCCTGCTGTCGGTCGTATGTTCCGCGATGGGGTTAGCATCGCCCCGGCGGCTCTTGCGCGCGCTGTGGGGGAGCCCATCGTCAACGGTGAGTAACACCGTACAGGAGTCGCAAGACGACGATTCAATATCACTTTACTACGGCTCTGAGCGTCTCCTCATGGACGATTATCGGCTCGGCGAGCTTCCGTCGCCTTCGCTCCGCACGCTGTTCGATCGGATCAAGCCCGCGCACGTTGGAACGTTGGTTGAACTGGCCCCCGCGGACTACCGCTACCAGCCGGTGCAGCGCGATGATGTTTCGGATTTGCGTGCGGCACATGCGCTGACCGGTGCGGGGACGTCACTGCTACCGAGCGACCCCCGAACTGGGCAGTTCGAGGAATTCGGTCTGTATCTCGACGGTCGCACGGCCTTGGAGGGCGGCGATGCGGCGCGCGCACGCGAACTGTGGGAGCAACTACTTGCGCTGCCGCCGGAATCGCGCCCATGGCGAACCGTGTGGGCGGCGTTCATGATCGGTCGTTCCTACCAGCGCACGGCACCAGCAGACGCGAAGCATTGGTATCGCTACACCCGTGACCTTGCGGCCGAGGGCTATTCAGATGGTCTTGGCCTCGCGAACGCAAGTCTCGGATGGGAGGCGCGCGCCGAACTTGATACTGGCGACATGGTGCGGGCCGTTGCGCTCTATATGGAGCAGTACGTGGCGGGCGATCCAACCGCCTACGCATCACTGAACGTTGCCGCATGGAAGGCCGCGTCTGGTTCTCCCCGCGCGTTCAACGGATACGCACGCGACCCGCTCATGCGGCGCGTTCTCACCGCATGGGCGCTTGCTGGCGGGGACTCAGCTGCGCGACCTGACCAGTGCCCAACAAGTGAATTCCGCTTTGCGTGGTGCGATGCATTGGCGGAGGTTTCCTCGGTCGATCCATCGGAGGCAGCGATGTTGGCTTGGTTCGCCACAAAAATTGGGTCCGACGAGCTTGCCGCGCGGTGGGTGGCCATGGCTGCACCGGACTCGGACCTGCTCCCGTGGCTCCGCATGCGGGCTGCGGTGCGCACGGGCGACCACGGCGCAGCCACGCTCGCAATGCGTGACTTGGTGGCGGCGATGCCGACCGATGATGGAAAGGAGTACTGGCGGGAATCGCGGTACTCGCCGCCCTCAAGGCGCGCATGCGCGCGCGGTCGCCTCGGCGCACTGCTCATGAGCGCCGGACGCTTTGAGGACGCGTTGGAAGAGTTCATTGCCGCGCACGAGTGGGAGGATGCCGCATACCTAGCCGAGCGAGTGCTGGACGAGGATGAGTTGCGCTGCTTTGTCGATTCGCTGGCCGATGGACACTTGCCGGAAGCACAGGCGCCTCGGAGCGCATGGCAGACGGATTTGAATGCAGCAGGAGAACTGCGCTTTCTTCTGGCACGCCGGTTAGTGCGCGCAGGTCGGCTGACTGAGGCGCTTGACTACATGCCTGCTCGGTATCGCACAGAGTTGGCGCAATTCCGTGGATTGCTCGCCGCGGGAAACGACATGGCGTGCTCCGCCGATGCGCGCGCCGCCGCGCTCCTAACGGCGGCACGCATTGCCCGCGGCAGTGGAATGGAACTCATGGGAACCGAGCACTGGCCGGATGGCCACGACACCGATGGCAACGGTAGCGGACCAGACCTAGGCCGGTTGCGTCGGCTACTTACCGATCGGGTGCTGGTCTATGCCACCGCAGACGAACTGCGCCGAGTGGAGACTTCGGGCGCGGTGCTTTCGCAACGCTTCCACTATCGCTACTACGCGGCGGACCTCGCGTGGCAAGCCGCACGGCTGATGCCCGACAACTCGCCTGCCACCGCAGCCGCGCTCTGTGAGGGCGGGCGTTGGCTGATGTACCGGGACCCGCCCGCAGCGGACCGCTTCTACAAGTCGTTGGTACGACGTTGCGGCGAAACGCCCTTGGGCCGCGAGGCTGCACGGGTGCACTGGTTCCCCGCGAAGTCGAAGGAGGCCGCTGGGTGACAACGGCGTGCGATCGACGGCGTGCGTTGTTTCTGCTCGGTGCAGCCGCGGCATTCCCGTTTGTTGCGCCGCGCATCGCGCGCGGTGGTGGTCAAGTGGACCGCGCGAGTTCGCCAGCAACGCGTGCACCTGTACATCCGCTCGTCTCGACGGTTCGGTGTCCCGTCTCTCAACCCGGCGATCCGCGGTACGGCGGCTTCACTGCTAGTTGGAACGGGTGTGTGCGCGCGTCGCCAGCGGCGGTCGTGCATGCCCAGACTGCTGACGATGTGGCCTCCACCGTGCGTTGGATTCGTTCCGAAGGCGTGCCCTTGGCGGTGCGTTCGGGCGGGCACAGTTTCGTGGGTGACTCAACTGGCGATGGCGTGGTGCTTGATCTCTCCGGGATTTCCACCATCGAGTCTGGCGCCACAGACGGCACGGTGCAGGTTGGTGGCGGTGTTCGCAACGGACCACTCGGTGCTGCGCTCTACCACCGGATGGACCACCGAACGATGACGCTCGGCTCGTGTGCGTCTGTGGGCATGTCGGGCCTCACGCTTGGCGGTGGCTTCAACGCTCTGTCGCGTATCCATGGTCTTGCGATCGATGTGCTTGAGGAGGTGGAGTTAGTGCTTGCCGATGGATCCATCGTGCTCGCAAGCGCGCGTGAGCATTCGGACATCTTCTGGGCGCTGCGCGGTGGAGGCGGCGGATTTGGCGTGGTGACGCGCATGACGTTCCGGCACCGACCGTGGGTGCCCGTTCACTCGACCACCGTTCGCTGGAGTTTCGATGCAGGGCCTGCAGTATTTGCGGCATGGTCTCGTTGGATTGACGCGTTGCCCGCAGGCGCGTCCTCAAGCCTGGTGTGGATCACCTCCGGAAGCGCCGCGAATTCGCAGGTGCGGGTGATTGTCCACTCTGAGCGCAGCGCGACAGCGCGCGACGCACTCGTGCGTTCGCTGCGCGCGGCCGTAAACATCGCGCCGACCTCCGAACGTAGCTCGGCGTCCACGCCGCCCGCTGCTCGTCATGTACTCCGCGCATCGGGTCCGCGTTCTTCTAACGCCTCGGCGCTTGCTGATGGTGTCGCGCATCCAGAGGCAATCGATGCGCTTTCTGCCGCATTCAGCGAACGCGTGCGACCAGGCGGGTGCGCGGGAACGGCAATGCTCATCTGCAATGCCCTTGGCGGTGCGGTCGCAAGCGTTGCGCCCGATGCGACCGCCTTTGCCCACCGCGGTGCGCGCTTCATCGCCGAGGTTGCCGCTGAGTGGGAGCCCGATCGCGCCGATCTTGACCCCCGGAACCGCGCATGGGTACGCGCCACGATCGACGCCGCACGGCCGGGCCTTGGATCGGGCGCCTACGTCAACTACGCCGATGCCGGTCTACGGGACTGGCGCCGCGCGTACTGGGGCGCGAACCTCGCGCGGCTCGAAGAAGTAAAACGCGTGGTCGATCCGGCGCGGGTATTTGCGGGCAAGCAGAGTGTGTGAGGTTCGGCGAAATGCCCTATACGCCTGCTCAAGAGGAACGTCCCGAGACCGCCACCACCCGAAGGATTGCTCGTACCAGTGAAGGATCGTTCGCTAACTTCGCTGAGCGGTGGAACCACACCTCGGTCACCGTGCGCTGGGCCGGGGTGGTCATTTCGGTAGGACAATCCCCTTCGCCTTGCATTCGTCAATGGTTCGAGTGCGCGCGATCAGCAAATCCCGAAACCATTGCACAGTGCCGCCCCCCCATGTGCTCGTTAGACCAAGCAATCCGCGCTTTACAAATGCGCTGTATTGTCCCGCGTCCGCAGTTAGCGATCCACTTATGAACACCAGTATTTCTCCATCCGGTTCCTCCCCATCCATCGGCCGCGACGTCCTTGCTGGCGTCGTGGTCTTTCTTGTTGCCCTGCCTCTGTGCCTTGGCATCGCACATGCGTCTGGCTTGCCCATCATCGCAGGCATCCTGTCCGGCATCATCGGCGGAGTGGTTGTTGGACTGTTCAGTGGTTCGCATGTCAGCGTTTCGGGTCCCGCGGCAGGCCTTACTGCCATCGTGCTCTCGCAGATGCAGATCCTGGGATCGTTCGAGGCGTTTCTTCTTGCGGTTTCAATCAGCGGAGTCCTGCAGATTGTCTTTGGCATGCTCCGTGCAGGTGCAGTGGCGAACTACCTGCCAAACAACGTCATCAAGGGCCTCCTGGCTGCTATCGGCGTCATTCTCATCTTGAAGCAGGTCCCGCATCTTCTTGGTCATGACGCGGACTACGAAGGCGATATGTCGTTCGTACAGGCCGACGGGCGGAATACGTTGACGGAACTTGCAGATGTGCTGAACAGTTTCGTTCTTGGCTCAGCGCTGATCGGTTTGCTGTGCGTCGCATTGCTTCTCTTCTGGAATAGGAGTCGTCTCAAGACATCCCTGTTTCCTGCGCCGCTCGCTGCTGTACTTCTTGGTGTGGCTATAAGTGAGGCGCTGCGCATGACCGGATCGTCCTGGGCGATCGAAGATTCGCACTTGGTTTCAGTGCCAGTCTTGGGGACGGAGGGGCAAGGCTGGGACAGCATTTTCAAGCTCCCGGACTTCACGCAGATCGGTAACCCGAAGATTTACATAGCCGCGGCCACGCTCGCGATTGTTTCCAGCCTAGAGACACTCCTCAACCTTGAGGCCACCGACAAACTAGATCCACAGCGGCGTATCGCTCCGCCCAATCGTGAATTGTTCGCGCAGGGTGCAGGCAATCTCTTGGCCGGATTCGTTGGCGCGATGCCGATCACCTCGGTGATCGTGCGTAGTTCCGTAAACGCTGCCGCCGGTGCTCGGACGCGCTTGGCAACGATCACTCACGGAGTCTTGCTAGCAGGGTGTGTATTCCTTCTACCCACGGTGATCAATCGGATTCCACTCTCGGCGCTCGCCGCCATCCTGGTAGTGACGGGCTTCAAGCTCGCGAGCCCGGAGCTCTTCCGGCAAATGTGGCGTGATGGTCGAGCGCAGTTCCTGCCCTTCATCGCCACCGTGGTCGCCATTGTGTTCACCGATCTTCTCATCGGTGTATTGATCGGTCTTGGCACCAGCGTCCTGTTCCTTCTGCACAGCAGCCTGCGCCGCGGCATGAGCATCAGCCGTGAAAATCACGCCAGCGGAACAGTGAATCGCATTGAGTTGGCGGACCAAGTCACCTTCCTTAATCGCGCGGCTATTCGTGACGCGTTGGAGTCAATCAAGCCTGGCGAGCGAGTGGTGCTGGACGCGCGCACCTGTGATTACATCGATCCAGACATTCTCGGATTGATTCGAACCTTCCGCGACGAGGCTGGACCGGCGCGGGGAATCAGTGTGAGTTTGGTCGGCTTTCAGGATCGATACCAGCTACCCGACCGTATCCAATACGTCGATGTAACCACCCGCGATATACAGGCTTCGCTCACTCCGCAGCGCGCCTTAGAAATTTTGCGTGCTGGTAATCAGCGTTTCAGATCCGGACAGCGCCTGCACCGTGACCTGGCGCGGCAGATCGATGCCACCAGTACTGGTCAGCACCCAATAGCGGTCGTACTGAGTTGTATCGATTCTCGCGCTCCAGTCGAGATGCTGTTTGACCAAGGGATTGGCGATGTATTCAGTTGCCGCTTGGCAGGAAACGTTCCATCCCGCAAAGCGATGGCGAGTATGGAGTACGCGTGTAAGGTGGCCGGCGCCAAGTTAGTGTTGGTGTTGGGTCACACGGGATGCGGTGCCGTCAAGGTTGCCTGCGATCTTGCCACCGCCGATGCGCCCACAGTCGCCGCAGTGGGACTGGAAAACCTGCCATATCTTCTTGAACCCCTGCGCGAAGCGGTCCGCCTGGAGACCACCATTGCGGCAGACCGCACCTCTCACAACGCGGTGTTTGTTGACCGCGTCGCGGAACTGAACGTCCGAAACGTGATGCGCACGATCAAAGCCGGTAGTTCCACGCTGCAGTCGATGCTGGATGCTGGCGAGATCATCATGGTCGGCGCCATGTACGACGTCAAGACCGGCATCGTCACGTTCTTGGATGTACCGGATTAGTTGACCACTACGGCAGCGAGCTCAGGTACTGGACGCGCTCGTTTGTAGAGCATGTTCACTTCATCCCACTCCATGACAAGCTTGCCACCAGCTCGCGTGGCTTGGCGTTCCCATCCCATGATCACCTCAAGCGCCGCATGGTCAACGTGGGTGAGACGCTCCACGTGCACGTGCAGTTCCGATGAGCGGGGAACCGATTCAAACGCCGCAGCGAGCGCAGGCAAACGCAGGAATGTTGCTGCTCCATCAAGGTGCAGGTGGACTGTTTCTCCACGCACGTCCTTGCTGATCCGCAGATGCGTAAACGTGTAGACCAGCTTGATAAACGATGCTGCCACGCCGAGGGCAACACCGGTGAGTAGGTCGATGCCCACGATTCCCACCAGCGTCAACGCAAATATCCCAAACTCAGCGCGTCCTTGCTTCCATAGTGCCTTGGCCTGCGTTGGGTTGACGAGCTTGTATCCGGTGAACACAAGAATGGCGGCGAGCGCGGAGACCGGAATCGCTTCCAGTACCGAAGGCGCCGCCATCACCAGCACCAGAATCCACACTCCGTGCAGGATGGCACTCGTCCGCGTTCGGGCTCCCGCCTCAACATTGGCAGAAGAGCGCACGATGACGCCCGTCATCGGCAGCGAACCAAGAACACCGCAGATGGAATTGCCGACACCTTGAGCAACGAGCTCGCGGTCGTAATTGGTGCGTGGTCCATCATGTCGTTGGTCGATCGCAGTTGCGCACAAGAGCGTTTCAGCACTGGCGATGATGGCAACGGCAACAGCGGCTTTCAGTACCGCCGGATTCAGTGCGGAGCCGAGGCTCTCCATGGTGGGGAACTGGAGAGTCGCAAGCAGGTCATCCGGGACGTTGACGAACTTCACGCCGAAGGACATGGAATGCGCCGCCGCCACACCCGCGATCACGCCAACGAGCGGCGCTGGCACCAGTCGGAGCTTCTTAGGCGCAAATCGCACCCAGAGCAGCACGGTCACAATGGTGATCACGCCGACAATCGCTGCTTGTTGCTGGAACGAACCGTCGACCGGCACCAGGCCCGCCTTAATCGCCGCGGGGATGGAGATGAGGTTCTGCAGCCCGGAACCCTTCGGAGAATCATCCAGCATCACGTGGAACTGCGAAGCAAAGATCAGTACGCCGATACCGGCGAGCATTCCATGGATGACCGCCGGCGATACCGCGCGAAATACTTGCCCCACGCGGAACAACCCGGCCGCAATTTGCACAACGCCAGCAAGGAGAACAATGATCCCCAGCGTTGCTACTCCAAACTCCTGCACCAGTTGCCACACCATGACCGCCAGTCCTGCGGCTGGTCCGCTGACCTGTAGCGGCGAGCCCGCGATGGCTCCTACCACGATGCCGCCAACAATCCCTGTCACAAGTCCTGCTGCGGGCGGCAGCCCGGACGCGATCGCCACGCCCATGCAGAGCGGTAGGGCGACCAGGAAGACCACCACGGAGGCGAGAGCATCGGCGCCGAGGCAGGAGCGCCAGGACGGCCACGTTGCTTGAGTACTTGTCATAGTGATCTGTTCAGATAGAGACGGTGAGGTGGCGCTTCGGCGCTGAAGGTGCTGGGATCGATGCTTGGGTGAGCACGGCGAACTGCCCAACAATCGGGTCGTAAGCAAAGACCTGCCCGGTCTCGATCTTGTAGACCCAGCCGTGCACGTTCAGTTGGCCGCGTGCCAGTCGGGCAGCAACCGATGGATGCGTTCGAAGGTTTTCGAGCTGCGTAAGCACGTTCTCCTGAACGCAGGCCGAAACAAGCGGCGCGCCTTCAAGATCGGCGTAGTTCTCCTGCACCGTGCGCCGCGCCGCGTCTGCGTGCGTGAGCCACTGCCGCACCGCCGGCGTATCCGCCACTAGTGTCTCGTCAAGCAGCCCCTTCATGGCGCCGCAGTGTGAATGGCCGCAAATGATGATGTCGCGCACGCCGAGACCGGCCACTGCGAACTCAATTGTTGCTGCCTCGCCGCCGTTCGATGCGCCGTGTGGCGGCACGATGTTGCCAGCGTTGCGAAGGATGAAGAGTTCACCCGGCTCCGTCTGCGTGATCAGATTGGGGTTGATGCGAGAGTCGGAACAAGTGATAAAGAGCGTCTCTGGCGACTGGCCGTGCGCGAGGCGTTCAAAGAGTTCCCGCTGCGATCCAAAGATAGAGTCTTGGAAGTGGTGGATGCCGTTAATGAGCTTTTGCATGTGTAGCCTCTAGAAAGTTGGTGAAAGAGTGGTAGGTAGTAGTTAAGCGATTCGGGATTTCGACCATGCCACGCGCGCGCGCCGCAGGCTGGTCTTGATTACTTGCGATGATTCAGCATCTTTCTCAAGGACCTCGAGGCCAGCGAGTAACCAAGTCGAGAGTGCGGGGTTTTCAAGCTTGTAGAACACCCGACGGCCTTCGCGCCTTTCAGTGACTAAGCGATGCGCGCGCAAATGCGAGAGGTGCTGCGACGTACCGGAGTGCGATATCCCAAGAAGTTCCGCAAGCGTTGCCACGTCGCGCTCCCCGCTGCCAATCTCTTCGATGATTCGCAGCCGACATGGGTGACCAAGGACAGCAAGCACCTCGGCAAGTTCGCGACTAGCAATGGTTCGGAATGGCACTGAGGGTGATCCTTTGCGCTGAGCAATTCATATTCACATATTCAAGATGCTGAATATTTGAATCCGTGAACTATAGCATCAAACTGAAGAGTCGGCAAGTGTCTTGCTCGTCGTCCTGATAACTGCCGGTTTCACACGCGACGCATGGACATCAGCAGTCAAACGCCATCGCCAACATCGACATCCACGGCGGGTTCGGCACTGCTAATTGGAAGCCCGTGAACTCGCTGAGCGGCGCGCCCAAGCGTTTGGCGGCGCGCGCCAAGAGTTCTTCATGCACTTTCGAATGCCGACGCAGCGCAGTGGGTAGCGCGGGGCGTTCCACCGGCACCGCACTTGCCTCAAGCGGCAAGCGTTCCATGCCGTGATCCGCCAGCACGCGGCGATTGAGATTGGGCGAACTCATCAGCATGGCTGAAGGATCGTTCGCCAACTTCACAGAGCGGTGGAACCACACCTCGGTCACCGTGCGCTCTGTGGGCGTGGTCATCAAGAACATGAGTCGCCAATGTGCACGCGCTTCTTGCAACGTTGCCGCGTGGTCCAGGTGTTCCAAGAAGGCCAGATCAATCGGCTCGTCGTTCGCCGATCGATCAAGGAGTTCCACCATGTGCGTCTCGCCGTCGCGGTGCATCCGCAGGCATCCTGCGTCGACGCCTGGCGAGGAAAGGTCAGGCACCAACGCGGGGATGCCCTTGGCGGCTCGCTTCATGGTGGTCACACCGCGATCGCGTTCCTCTTGTTGGTGCGCCTCCAGCGTGTAGTAGATCGGCCACGCTGCACCAGGGCGAGTTCGGCGAATCCCGTGGATACTTGTGGCTGCCGCCATACCCACTTTGCCGCTGGCCTCCACCGGACCGATGACGATGGACGAGATGTAGGACTTCAGCCCGATGCCATGCAGGAATTCGTTAGAGCGAGTGGCATTGGCGCGAGCCCTCAGCATGGCGCGCCGCTGCGCCGGTGTATCGAGCGCACCTGCGGCCACGGCGCGAAGCAGCGGCCGGTTCGCATTGCGTGGCCCCAATTGCCCTTCGATGTTCTGGATCGCTTCGCGCAGCGTCTTCAATGGCTTGGCCGGGCAGCCGCCACTTTCAAGCGACGCCAGCACCAACTCCCAACCGCGTGCCTTTGGTAGCGCGCTGATCACTGATGCATGGTCGGCGTGGCGCGCGATGGCGTAGACCTGCCATCCCAGGTTTCGTCGCAAGCTCAGTCCACGTCCACACGCGCGTGCACCGTCCACCGATGGCAGCACTCGCTCCAACGCCTCGCGCAGCGCGCAATGCAATTGCAGCGCGGCCGCGGTGATGCGCGCATTGGTCTCGTCAAATGTTGTCGGTGTTACTTGTGACATGTGGGGAGGTCGAGGTTACTCCTTCACCGCACTTGCGACAGTCGCCCCGCTCGTAAAAGCGGGGCGACTGGATGCATGCCTTAAAGCTGCGCGTCAGGCGCGGCGACGGCGTCCGCCGGCCAGGCCAGCCAGCCCGACCAGCGCGATTGCGCCCGGCGCGGGGACAGCCACGGGCGCAACAACAACGGTCGCGACCGTCCAAGCAAAGCCCGCAGACAGGAAGTTGAACTGCAGTCGCGTGTTCGAACCGGTCGCCGTCATGTCGAACGAGTAGTACGCAATCGGATCGATGGTCGGGCTATTGACTAGGGACATCACCGTCTGGCTGCCGAAGTCCAGCGAGAAGCTGTTCGGATTGTTCGCACCCGTGACCTTCCTCAGTCCGAAGCTCACGGTGTACTCCTCGCCAGCCACGGTGCTCAGGTCCTGGTACATGCCGCCGGGGGCGGGGCAGTCGAACGAGGCAACGGTCAAGCCGCCTTCTCCGAAGGGCCCGCTGCCGCCTATGGTGCCTATGTACGCGGATCCGCTTCCGCCGGGCGCTGCAGTGCCCCACATCGTCCAGCCGTCGAACTGGTTGGTGAAGCCGCCGTTGGTGACGATGTTTCCGCTGGCGGTGGACGCGACGACCGCGCTCAGGGCGCCGGTCAGGATAGTGAAACGGTTGGTAAGCAGATTCATGATTTCCTTACAATGAAAGTGTTCGGTAGCGCTGTGCCGCGATGGCATCCAAGCGCGCTCCACCTGTGAACACGAAATCCGCGTTAACCAACCATCACGCCCATCCGGACCAAGTGTCCGTGACGGACACTTGTTGGCGGACTACCCCTGAAATGACAGTCGCCCCGCTCGTAAAAGCGGGGCGACTGTCGCATGCATTGAAGTTCCGCGTCAGGCGCGGCGACGGCGGCTGCCGGCCAGGCCGGCCAGCCCGAGCAGCGCCACTGCGCCGGGGGCGGGGACGGCAGCGGCCGTGAAGGCCGCCGGGCTTCCGATGCTCGTGAAGCGCAGTTCACCGAGCGACGTCTGGATGGCCGGAATGCCGCTCGAAGCGGTGTTGTAGGTCGTCGACCCCGCGCCACCACTGAAGGGGCCGGTCATGTCCCAGGCCGGCTCACTGATCGAGAAGATGAACTTGGTGACCGAATTCGCTGGCCCCAAACTGAGCGAAACCTTGTTCTGCCCGAACAATGCGCTGGAAACCGTCGCCATTTGGGAGGTCACCGAGCCTGCATTGAAGCCATCGATAGTGAAATCGGTGCTCGATTGTGCGATGGAGTAGCCCACAAAGAGGGCGTTGTTGAACGCGGCGCGGCTCTGCGTGTTTCCGTAGCCGGTGAACGTGAACGCCTTGCCGGAGAAGGAAACGCCGCCGAGGGTCCCGGAGGCGATGCCGCTGTAATTGAACTGCAGGTCCTGGGTCGGCGGAACAGTGGTCGCAGCGCTGGCGGTGTACGCAACGGCCACGCACAGTGTGCCGGCTACGAGGGCGGAACGGTTGGTGAACATCTACGTGATTTCCTTGCAGTGAATGGAGAAAGGGAGTGGCAGGACGCTGCCATCGGGATGCGTTGTCGCGCTCCTCTTATGAAGACGGAATTCGGGCCGATCATCCATCACGCGCGGCGGGACCGAGTGTCCGTGGCGGACACATCGTGCGATAGTTTTTGTATCAACGACAGTCGCCCCGCTCGTGAAAGCGGGGCGACTGGAAGCATGCATTGAAGTTGCGCGTCAGGCGCGGCGACGGCGGCTGCCGGCCAGGCCAGCCAGCCCGACCAGCGCCACGGCGCCGGGGGCGGGGACGACGGACGTGAACGTGATGGTCGGTGAACCGCTGAACTGAATCGCTCCCAGGCTGGTGTTGAAGGTCGTGGTGTTGAAGCTGCCGGAGCCGGTGATCGGACCGAGGTTGGTCTGCATGTTCCAGGACCCGAAGGCGTTGTTGTTGACGAAGACGATGGCGCCCGAGCCCGCGAGACCGAAGCCGAAACGGCGCTGCTGCTGGTTCACGGCTTGCTCCGTCGCGCTGGTGATTGCCAGATCACCGTAGTCCTCGATGAAGACAGTTGCCGCTGCGACGGGGGCGAGGAAACCCGCCGAGAACGCCGAAATCGAGCTGGTCTCGACCGAGGTCGTGAAGGTGAAGGCCTTGTTGGTGAAGGACTGTCCGGAATAGATGCCGCTGGACCACGTGCCGGAGCCAATGCCGCTGAACGTGGAAGTGACCACGTCAGCGCTGGCGGACGAGGTAGCAATCAGTGCGAAAGCAGCCGTGGCGAGAACGGAAACTGAACGAATCGAGGTCATGTGTCTGTAACTCCAAAAAGGGGAAAGATGAGAACGGTGTCGGGAGAATCCCGAACGTAGCACAGTCCACAGCGAATGCACGCATGAGCTGTCCGCCGCGGACGCTGCCCCTGCGTGGGAGTGCGGCACTATGCCGCCCCACCAATGAAGACGTAGACCGTGCCTTCGAAGGATCACGCTTGTAGCGACGAGGTGTCCGTGACGGACACTAGTTCTGAGAGTTCCCGCCATAACGAAAGCTGCCGTGCCCTTTCGCTGTCGTAGTTTGTCATCGGTGCGCTGCTCCCGAATCGCGTAAAAAACAAACATGCCGAAGACCTTTCGATCTTCGGCACTTGAATGGGCGATACTGGACTCGAACCAGTGACCTCACGGGTGTGATCCGTGCGCTCTAGCCAGCTGAGCTAAGCGCCCAAGGAGAAGGATTATAGCAGCATTGCAAAGAATGATTCGCAACGCAATAACACGTGGGGACATTGCGCGTTCACTGCTCGCCGCTCGCCGCATACCCTGCAAACATGATGCTGCTCCCATCCCGTATCGCTCGTAGTCATGCCCGCGCTGCGCTTGCAACTATTGCCGCGGCCACCATGCTCTGCGCCGCCCTCGCTTCTGGAATGGCGCCGCCCACATCGCCCGCACCTGCTGCTTCAACTCCCACCAAACTCCTCCGTGTTTATCTCCTCGCCGGTCAATCCAACATGGAAGGCCACGGCGTTGTTGATCTGAACGATGCGCGTGATTACAACGGCGGTCGCGGCACGCTTGCCACATTCGTGGACAACCCGGCCAACAAAGCAGCGTGGGGCGATCTCCGCGCTGCAGACGGCTCGTGGTTCGTGCGCGATGATGTGTTCGTTTCGTACCTCACGGAGCAGGGCTCGCAGAAAGCAGGTCCACTTTCGGTGGGCTTTGCGGTCTATGACGACAAACACCACATTGGGCCAGAGCTCGGCATTGGTCGCGCGCTCGGCAACGCATTCGCCGAGCCGGTGCTTCTCATCAAGACAGCGTGGGGCGGCAAGAGTTTGGCGAAGGACTTTCGTCCGCCAAGTGCAGGCGGCGAGGTCGGACCGTATTACAAGCAGATGATCGCCGAGTACCGCGCCGCGGTGGCGGCTATCCCCACGCAGTTCCCCGCGCTTGCTGGCTACACGCCGCGCCTCGATGGTGTCATTTGGTTCCAAGGTTGGAACGACGGATGCGATGAAAAAGCTGCCGCCGAGTACGAAGGCAATCTGGTGCACCTCATCACCGATATGCGCGCGGAGTTTGGAAATCCGAAACTCTCGTTTGTCGTCGGCGAAACCGGCAACATGGACAACGCGGTCCTCCGCCACGCGCAGCGCGACGGCTGCCTGCATAAGGAAGTGGCAACCGGAACCAGCTTCGTCCCCACGCGACAGTTTCTCCGCGATGCAAAGGAATGCCCAAACCCCGGCCACGGCCATCACTGGTTCGGGAGCGGGGAAAGTTACTTGTTGATTGGTGACGCGCTCGGCAAGGCGGCGGTACAGATTGCGCCGGATCCGCGCC
>JBIKZY010000225.1:0-3312 GCA_044354475.1 Phycisphaerales bacterium | reverse complement strand
GCATCCGCTGAATACCGGCGGCGCGCAGTGCAGCCACCACCTTTGGCCAGACGGCGCGGTGGTGCTCCTCATAGACACGAATCAAATCCGGGTCATCAAGTAAATCAATGGCCTGCGCAAAGAACTGCATACGGGTGAGGCTACCGCGCGTTCCGTACACTCGCGTCACGCATGGCACGTGCCCGCACCACTCGCTCCACACACAACGCACGCGCTTCACGCGCGGCGGCTCCAGCCGTTGCCCGCCCGACACGCGTGAACGTAGAACGCGCTCCTTGCGGATTCGACCTGCTGCTACTGACCGTCGCCAACGATGTACAGCGGCGCTACGCCGAACAGATGCTGGAGATCCGAAAGAATCTCGGCACACTGCCGCGCGGTCTTGCGACGCTGGTGATGGCCGATCCCGCCGGCAAACGTGTTGGTAGCGGCGGCAGCACGCTCCTCTGTATGGCCGAACTTGCCAAGCGCGGTCTGCTGGGCAAGCGGAGCATGCGCGCCACGCCCAGCGCCACGCGCATCCTCATCTTGCATTCCGGCGGTGATTCGCGGCGACTTCCATCATGGAGCGCGCCTGGCAAGATCTGGGTTCCACTGGGGCGCACCGGCCGTATCAATAGCAACGGCGCGCGCGCACCAAAGCGCACTGGCCGTACAGACTCCGCCGCAACGACCGACACTGCACACCGCGGACTCGGACCATTCAATGTTCCCACGCTGTTCGACCTGATTCTTGCGGAACTCTCGCGCCTCACTTTGCCCGCATCCGGTGGAGTACTGGTGGCCAGCGGCGATGCTGCGCTGCGCCTGGCCGATGAACACATCACCTTCTCGACCACTGGCGCCACCGTGCTCGCCTTCCCCGCAGGGCCCGATCGCGCCGCGCGCCACGGTGTATTTGTTCTTGACAAGCGTAA
Organism: Phycisphaerales bacterium; assembly: GCA_044354475.1. Classification (GTDB taxonomy): domain Bacteria; phylum Planctomycetota; class Phycisphaerae; order Phycisphaerales; family SM1A02; genus UBA966. The sequence continues at coordinate 2,395 of JBIKZY010000225.1, read as the reverse complement.
ACGCGTCGTCAGCACGCTGCAGAAACCATCGCGCGCGCTGCTGCACTCCTCCGGGGCACTGGATGCGAACGGTCAGGCAGCCATCGATAGCGGCATCTTCTTCTTCCCAACGAAAGCGTGCCACGCACTGCTACGCGGCGCATCGGTGAATCCGCAAACAGGAAGCGCGCCTGCCGGATCACTCCTTACAGAGCTGGCACGTGGCCATACCAGCCTCGATCTCTACCAAGAGATTGCCGACGCCATGTCCGGCAACGCGGAACGATCCACGTTCGTTGCTCGCTTCACTGCCGGCGGCGGAGCCAGCCGAACGCGCATGCTTGGCACATTCTTCGCTGCTGTGCACACCGTTGCGCTGCATGCCACGCTCTTGAAGAAGGGAAGCTTTCTTCACCTCGGCACTACGCGCGAACTCATTGAGAGACTTTCGTCAACCATGCCAGAGCGCATGTTTCCCGACCTTCTCAATAAGCGCACCCACACTGGCGCCGACAGCGTGTTGGCGCTGGGGACCGGTGCGGACGCGCAGGCGCCGCGCGGTATCGCTCGTTACGCGGTGCCGGTGGGCACCACGCAACACTGCTGGGTGCCGCACGGCATTGATGACGATTGCAAGACCGCCGCAAGTGACGGCGGAACCGTCTGTGGAAAGCCGCTGGCAATGTTGGAGAAACAAACCGGCAGCACCGCCCGCGCGCTGTGGGGCAATGCGCCACATACCTTGTGGAATGCACGCATCTATCCAGTCGGTAAGCCCGATGACGCATGGCGTGCCATGCAATGGATACTTGGAAATACGCGCGCGCCCGCTGCTTGGCAACGCATGCGTAAAGTTTCGCTGGCAGAATTGATGCTGCTTGCAAATCCGGATGCGCTCGCTCGTGGACATATTCACGCGCAGGCCTTTGCACCGTGGCGCCCTGCTGCATTGACACCGCTTGATCACGCCCGTGAATTCGCCGCGCGCGCTGCCATTGCTCAATCAAACACCGCGCGTACCGCCGCAAGCACTGCAGCGATGGCTGCCGTTGGCGTTGCCGTTGCGCGCGATGCACCGATGCCGCGCGAAGTTCGTGCCTTTGCAGTGCGCCAAGATCAAGCAGTCTGGGCAAGTGCGCCGGTGCGCATTGACCTTGCCGGCGGATGGAGCGACACGCCACCACTATGTATTGAGCACGGCGGCAGCGTGGTGAACGCGGCAGTCACACTCGGTGGCACGCTTCCCCTGCAAGTCATGGTGCGCGTCACCGATACACCAGAAATCACTGTGCACTCCGTTGATTCCGGGCGAACCGGGCGCTATCGAAGTACGCGCGAACTTCTTGATCACCATGACCCCGCCGTGTGGGACGCACTTCCGCGCGCGGCGCTCGTCCTGAGCGGGCTTGTGCCACGTGACCCCAAAGCAAACTTGCGCACGCACCTGGAACGCGCCGGCGGTGGACTGGCCATCACACTCTTCAGCGCCGTGCCACGCGGTAGCGGGCTCGGCACCAGTTCGATACTGGGAGCAACCATGCTCGCCACGCTCGACCGAGTGGCGGGACGTTCCACGGATCCAGAGCATGTTGCTCGCAACGCTTCGCTCCTTGAGCAGATGATCCAAACGCGCGGCGGTTGGCAGGACCAAGTGGGCGGACTCTGGGGCGGCATCAAACTGTGCACCACGCGCCCCGGCGTCCATCAGGTTCCACACGTGGCGCCCATTGCCGCTCCGCCCGCCTTCGTGCGCGCGCTGCACGAACGCGCGGTGCTCCTCTATAGCGGCAGGCGACGCATGGCCCGCGACATTCTGGAAACCGTGGTGCTTCGATACCTGCGCGGCGAGCACGCCGTGATGGACGCCCGCGCGCGACTGGTGGCGGGCGCGCACGCCATGGCGGAAGAAATCGCCACCGGTGATGTGACCGCCTTCGCCCACCGTCTCGCCGAGTACCGGGAACTGAAACGCACCGTTGACCCTGCGTCCGTCACCCCGGATATTGAGGCCAACGTTCGCCAACTGGGCGATCGGGTCGCCTCCTGGTCCATGGCTGGCGCGGGAGGGGGTGGATTCCTTCTCATTCTGTGCCGCTCTGCCTCGGCCGCCCATTCAGTCCGAAATCTGCTCGAATCAGACCCTGGACATCCACTCGCTCGGCCGTTTGCCTTTGAACTGGACCCGGGGGGTCTGCGCATTTCAGTCTTGTGAGCACTACCACGGCTTGTTGACTGATAATGTTGGCAATTCCGTCCGTTGGTAATGACTCCGCCGCCCCGCCGTCAAGTCTGACCTTCGGTACAATCCCAACCTCATCGAAGGGCCTTTCGGCCCTTGAACACACCCGTAGGACGAAAAAATGGCCAAGGCCCAAAACTGGACCCGATTCATCGTTCCCGCCACGCTCGCCGCGCT
>JBIKZY010000224.1:0-3329 GCA_044354475.1 Phycisphaerales bacterium | reverse complement strand
AGGCATGCCGCACCTAAAATCGCTTTGCCCAAGGCTTTGTCTGAGATTCTCGAATGTCGAGTCATCGATAAATCCAGACTTCCCGCGATCCATAGTGGGAACAACTTGGGGTACTTCACCAGAAATATCCAAGCCGCCGGGACTCTGACTCGCCGTAAGACATTTTCAATCCAAGACTCAGGCTTTATCCGTCCGATGATCTGAATTCGAATGCGCTGCTGCTGGAGCCACGCGCGATCTTTACGTAAGTCCGCAAGGCTTTGGTAGTCGCGTCGCTGAGAACTGATTTCCCCGACCACGGCGATGGCTACGTTTGTGTTTCCTATTGGTACTCGGGCAACGGCGCGCGCATCATGCATTCCTATCGCGGGCATAACGAGCGTGTTTTTAAACCGATTTGGAAACAACGATTGACAATAATCAGCTGTCTGCCTGCTCAAAGCAATAACCGATATCTTCTTGCAATCGTCGGGACTGAGCCGTTCAATCAAGCGCGCGGCGTCGACCTCGGGATTGTGAATGACGATGTAGATGAGCTTGTTAAGACTGAGAGCGCGCTTGACGAGCGTAAACATGTCTTGAATGCGGGTGTGCGCTCGCGCTGCGTGTTGGGGCGGCTGCGTTGATTTTGGCGCTGGAGGTACGGTGCCTATAAAGATGGCGTCGGCACCTTCCATGAGCCAGTCCGTCTCCTCGGCATTCTGAGATAGAGCAACATTGAATGGAGTGCTGTTTAAATCAGCTACGGCTTTTAGTTTTTTAAAGCTCGAACCTCCAATGCGCCTGATGGCTCTTTGAATTCCCATATGTGGCGAGATAACCGTCGTTGGTATCTGAAGCTCAACGGTGTGCTTGCAGATAGCAACGAGGACTTCCAAGTGAAAGGTCATGAACTCGATAGCAATTATGGAACGCCCTTGGCCAATTCGGGTGCGAGGGCTGATTGAGGCTTTGCTCAAAGTGCTGTGCTCGTGGGTGCCAATGTAAATACCTCCAACAAGTTCGCGGAAGCATATCGAAGTGCATGCGTCACTATTCTCCCTAAAATTACCACTATGTCTCTGTCTCCATGAGGCACTTTGGCTTACTCAGGGTGTGTCAGCGCCACTGCTTACATCTATCCTTCAACCATGACCGCACCGACCGCCACCGAAGGCGGGCAACCATTCGACCGTTCACATCGAGCGCAACTGCGCCGCGTGGGAACCGTTGTGGGCGTGCTGCTGGTTGGTGCAGCGGTGATTGCCGTGTGGCGCAACCAAGCGATCGGTGACTCACTCGCGCGCGCTGTGCGCCATCCGGACTGGATTGCACTTGTCGCCATCATCATCGCCATTGTTGCCAATCAGGTGCTGACATCCGGCGTCTTCTGGATACTCATGCGCCGACATGGTCGCGTTGGATTTCAAGAGATGAACCTGCTGGTGGCCACCAGCACCCTTGGCAACTACGTGCCCATGCAGGCGGGAAGCATTGGCCGCATGGCGTATCACCGCACCGTGAACGGAATACCGGTGCGCACGAGCCTGGTGGTGATTCTGCAAGCAATGTCTGCTACTGCAATTGCCACGTGCGCCGTGGGCGCCGTGGCGGTGCTCGCTGCGGGCGCGGGCGCGCCGTGGTGGGCCGCCACGCTGGTGCCCGTGGTGTGGGTGCCCCTGGCGATGGACGCCACATGGCGGCCGTTTGCCATGGTCATGGTGCTCCGCAGCGTTGAAGTGCTGGTGTGGGCGGTGCACGCCTGGGCCGCCTTTCGACTCAGCGGCTGGTCCATCGAGCCGGCAACGGCGATCGGCGCAGCGCTGGTGGCATCTGCCGCAAATCTGGTGCCGTTCATCGGCAATGGGCTTGGTATTCGCGAGTGGTCCGTAGCCCTGGCGGCGCCGCTCATCGGCGGTTACGAACGCGACGCAGGACTCGCCGCCGAATTGACGGGGCGAGCAATTGATGTGGCGGTTGCCATACCGCTCGGAATGATTGCGTTTGCGGGCCTCATCAAGCGCACACGCACGGCGTTCGTACGCGTTGATCGCTAAACTTCCATCAATGCCAATCCACGCGAGTATGTGCTTCCCCGGCGTCTGTGCTGTAACAGCGTTGGCACTTGCGACGGCACCGATCACAACTTCGCAAACGGTGGCGCCAGTGGCAGCCCCCGCGCTTGCACCTGCCTCCGCGCCAAGCACGCTTCCCGCGCAGACGCAAACCGCGCCCGCCCCGGAAACTCCGCAAACGACCGCGGGCACCATCACCACCGCTGCCACACCGCAGACTTTGGCGAACGCTCCGGACTTTCAAACCCGAATCAAGCAAATGCTTTCGGCGGCGTGGCTCGCTGATCTCTACCCGTTCACGCGCGATGCTGACATTTCTGACGAAGGCTATGAGGCCGGCTTGGCGCTCGCCCTTCGATGTGCGCGCATGGTGCCGGAACGTCGCCCCGCGTGGGACATGGTGCTGCTGCTTGCTGACCAAGTAGAGGGCGGCACGCCTGACGAAGCACGCGTCGCACGCCGCGAAGCACTCGCCGCACTTGCCAAGCTTGACCCATTTGATGATGCCGTGCGCCTGTCACGGATTGCCGACGCCATCGAAGCGCACCCAACCGCCGACGCGCGCGTTCGTGCTTACGAGGCAATACTCGCGCCGCAAAATCGCGCAGCGCTTGGTGCACCCACTGCGGCGCGGCTGGCGTACCAGCTGGCTGCCTTGGAGAGTCGCATCGGAAACACGGAATTGTTCTCGCGTTGGCTTGCCGAAGCGGTGAAAGCTGATCCGAGTTACCCAACTGCCGCGCAAGCTGCCGCCGGATATTTCCGTATGCGAGTGGCTGATCCGGCCGCAGATATTGAACTTCTCAGTATTGCTGTCGAGGCCAACCCCCGTGACCTATCCACGTGGAGCGCACTGCTCAGCGTGCTCCTTGATGGTGGTGCGTTCAAGTCCGCCGAGCGCACTGCGCGCATGGCGATTGCTGTTGCAGAGGCCGAGCGCCGCAATGAATTGGTCTACTCCTTTACTGGCGATCTTGCCACTGCACTCTGGGGCAGCGGGCAACGCCAAGAGGCATCGCACGAACTTGACCTGCGAATGAATCGCCTGACTGAGGACTACCGACGGGTCATCTCACTGATGGATCCATCCATCACCAACGAACGCCTCGGTCGCGAATACCCGCCACTACCGTCAACTCTTTCGATCGCCATGCTGGGCATCGCACAGAAAGATGGCGACACCAAGAAGTTTGACTCACTCTTGGAGCGTGCCCTCCGTGGCACCGATGCAGAGGTGAAGCGCGCCCAGGATCAAGGCGGTAGCACGGCCGATGT
>JBIKZY010000223.1:0-3360 GCA_044354475.1 Phycisphaerales bacterium | reverse complement strand
TGCGCGTCCTGCGCGGGAATGAGCGAGTCCGTTCGCATCCGGTGGAGTCTAGGGGTGCGTGCAGGCACATTCGTGAATCAAGGCGGAAACGCACGGCTGTGAAGATCATCGATGGAATTCCGCGTCATTCTGGGTGATGGCGGAATCTGGCAGTATGGTGATCAAATCGGCGAAGTTCCACCAATTTCACTTTGATTAAGAAGATATCATGCTATCATTTATATTCATGGCACAACTCATTGTTCGAAATCTTGAGACTGACATCCGCGACCGAATCCGCGCGCTGGCCGTGCTTCATGGCTGCAGCATGGAAGAAGAAGTGCGGCAGATTCTCCGTTCGGCAGTGCTAGCAAGTGACGCACGCCCGGCGTATGTACAGCCACTCGGAACGCGCATGTCCGAACGCTTTGCACGTATCGGGCTAACGGAAGACCTTGCGCAACTCCCGCCGCTCACCCTCGAACCGCCGAGCTTTGGTCAATGATCGTCCTCGACACCAACGTGCTGTCGGCGCTCATGCGAGCGGAGCCGGACCGCGCGGTGGTGCGCTGGCTTGATGGTCTTGCGCCTGAGTCCATGTGGACCACCAGCATCACACTCTTTGAGGTGCAGTTTGCGCTTGATGTGTTGCCTGACGGCGAACGCAAGACCGCGCTTCAAAACGCACTTCACCAAGCGGTCTACGTAGACATGCAAGGACGCATCTTGGATTTCAACGCGCCCGCCGCCGCTGCAGCCGGCACGATTGCAGCACGACAGCGCGCGCTCGGTCGCCCCGTTGACATGCGTGATGCTCAGATTGCCGGCATCATCGCGGCGCGTCGAGCGACGCTTGCCACGCGCAATGTCCGCCACTTTGCTGATGCTGGAATTACGACTCTTGACCCGTGGGGCGTGGCGGTGTGAATATCACATCCCCGCAGCCAGAATCATCACGATCTTCTCCTGCAGTGCCATCGCCTTCCCCACACCATCTTTGTCCTTGGTGAGGTCATTACAAAGCACGCTGAACGCAAAGCGAGGCGTTTCGCCGGGGCGGCCAACCAACCCGCTCAGGCAGCTAACGCCATTGATATAGCCAGTCTTACACGGCACAAAGACTCGCTCAGTGTCTAAGCCCTTGAAGCGCTTCTGCACCGTGCCGCTCACACCAGCCACCGCCATGCTGTTGATGAACGCCTGACTGATCTTTGGATCGTTAGCGGTGGCGCGCAGCCACGCCGTCATCAAGTTTGCTGCCACGCGATCTTCCTTGCAGAGCCCGCTGCCGTCCGAGACCACCAGGCCCTTCGCCGCTGTGCCGGCGCCGAGCGCCGCATCAACTTCGGCGTCAATCGCAGCCGCGCCGTTCGCCCACGTCCCGCTCTGCCCGGATCGCTTCGCGCCGATGCGCTTGAGCAGGCTCTCCGCATACAAGTTCTGGCTCTCCGTGTTGCACTGCTTCACCACGCGCGCCAGGGCAGTGGTGATGGGCGGTCCGACGGTGTCACCGGGCACTGCGCCGGCTGGGTCGGTAGCAGTAGCAATGCGCGCGCTCGCCACATTCACGCCCGCTAAGCGCATGCGCTCCGAAACATAGCGCGCAAAGAACGTGGGCATGTCATGGACGCAGACCGCAATGGGCTCCACGGGCACGGCTTTCATGTTTCCATTCAAAGTGAAGCGCAACGGAGAATCCGTGCGGCCAATCCAGAGGCTCTGCTTGGAATTCTTACCGTTGGTGGCGGTGGCCTTGGCTGCATCCACCTCCAGCCACGGCGCGGCGGGCGTCCAAGTAGCGATCTCCGGTCGATTTCCAGCGGCGGTCACTCGCCCTTGCAGTAGGTTGACACTGAAGGTGAGCCCGGCAATCTCTGCGCAATACTTCTTATCAAGCTGATCCGCCGGCCAGCCCGGATGCGTGAACTCGCGGTCAAAGATGCGGTCATCGACCACCAGTTCGCGCACCTGTGTGATGCCAGCGCGCTTGGCAGCCGCTGCCCAGATGTCGATCAGCTCTTCGGTGGTGAGTCCTTGTTTCTTGACGCCGGCAGCGTCGGTGTGGGTCATTTCATCCAAGATCTCTGGATCACCAAGCGATGGATCGCCGTCAGCAATCACCGTTAGGCGATCGCCGTTACGAACAAGCCGCGTGGTGAACTTCCAGTCGGCGCCCAGCACTCGCAGCGCGGCACCTGTGGTGAGCACCTTCATGTTGCTTGCGGGAGTCATCAGCCGCGCACCGCTGATATCAGCGACCGCCGCCCCGGAACCGACCTCGCGCACGCTGACGCCGATGGTGGCTTTCTTGAGTCCGCTGGCCTCCACGGCGGCCTGGATTGCCGCGCCGAGCGAGGCACCGCCCGCGGGCGCCGCCTGCGCCGAGCGCGTTGACGCGCGGTCGGCGTTGACGCCGGGGGCGGCGCAGGATGGAAGGGCACATGCGGCCGAGACCGCCAATATAAAGATCAGCTTTAAGTTCATCGTGAGACACTCCGTATCGGATGAGATCCGAAGGAGTATATCGGTCGATGGATGCCGATCTCATGGAAAGATGACCCAGTTAGATGCGATCGCGGCAGCGACCCATGCGTCCGCCGAGACATCCGGCCAGTGCGGCGAGTACGGCGGCGCCAGGGGCTGGAATGGCTCCGCTTGGCAACTCGGTACCGGAAAGCACCACGTGATCAAGGGTCCATCCTGCCTTGGCTTGGTAGCCGCGGCGCGAATTGGTCACAAAGCGCTTACCGGAGAGATCCTTGACAGCCACAATCCGGAACGCAATGTCGGGGTTGTCGGTTGTCTCTTCGATGTGTGATAGATCAAAGCCAACCTTCTGGTACTCCCCAACGGTGCCAATTCGGAACCGTCCGTTGTTCGCAAGGCCAACCGACGTAAAGTTAACGCCATCGATGGAGTACTGAAGCTGACCATAGGCACTGGCGCGGGCGTCAACGCGTTGGAGCCAGGTCAGCTCATGAGCTTCCCATCCATCGGTGCAGGTGGTTAGGGACAGACCGCGCAGGGGGTTGCCCTTGGCCTTTGGGGCAGAGAACCCGGTGACTCGCAGTGCACCATCCGCCCCAGCGCTCGATGCTCCCGTCTGCCAACCCATCAGCGTCGTTCCAAAGACACTAGCGCTACCCGTGCCAGCGGTTGCTTCGTAACTGCGGGCATCGAATGTCCATTCCGTGACCACGCCCGCTGATGCGGTACCGCACACAGCAAAGACGCACGCCGAAGTGACGACCACCAAAGGTGCAAGGCGCAGGTGTGCATTGACTGTGGTAACCGCAAGCGTGGTAGGGCGGGTGTAGTTCATGATGGATCTTTCAGGGAGTAGGGGAGGTCAAATGAGTTCTGAAACTGCGTGGAGCCAAT
>JBIKZY010000222.1:0-3367 GCA_044354475.1 Phycisphaerales bacterium | reverse complement strand
TCATGTTGCACTTGCAAGATTACCTCCAAACAGGGACGATGCGTCTGTACATGGAGGTACGCATGACACTCAAGGATCGCATCGCATCGCTTGCTTCACTGCGCCGGGGCGCAATTCCATTCATTACGGCGATTGCTGCGCTCGTGCTGATTGCTGCATGTTCAGCGCGGGCGACGGATGGCTCGCGTGGCCGCAGTGGCACCGACGCACTGGTTGCGAGTGCCAACGACCTCGGATTGGATATTGGCGATCGTCCCCGCGAGACCAGCGCTGCGGCCATGAGCGGCGGCAAGCACGAAGCGGAGAAGGAACTATCGATTCTCGCCGGCGGCTCAGGGTCCACGCATACTTCGTCCAAGTTGCCGGGGCCCGATGATTGGCGCGTCATCACCAATTCGCTCAGCCTGTTTCGTCACGCTCCGTATGTGACGGACTTGGTACTTGGACTGGTGTGCTCCATCGGCTTGGCGCTGACGCTGACGGCTTCGCCGCGGCGCGCGGTTCGCTTTGACCCCGTGGCTGTTGCAGAGACACGCAAGGCAACGGTGATCTGCGCGCTGGTTGGTTGCATCGCCGCAGAGTTGGTGCAATCAAGTGAACAGTTTCTGCTGGGAGCCGAGATCGCCTTGGTGTTGTTTGGTATCGGAGGCTTGGTTCGTTTCCGCACCATCTTTGGTGATGCACGACAGACGGGCGTGGCCATCATTGCCACCGTCTTGGGTCTGGCATGCGGAATGAGTGAGTACTCATTGGTAGCGCTTGCATTGGCAGTGGTGTTCATTGCCAATTGGTGGATGAACAGCACGGCGTTTGTGCATGTGCGTATTCGAATCCGTAAGAATGGTGACCTTGCGCAGGTGCAGGCTGCGGTGACCACCCTGTTGCAAGAGCAGCATTTCTCGGTACTTCGTGCCACCCCCAACAGCACGGAGCGCACACTGGAGATGTTTGGGCAGACGGGATCGGAATTTGACATTGATGCCTTGGTCAGTTCCATTGAGGGTGCGGTTCCTGGTGCTCGTGTGCGTGTCAAGGCGTCTTGAAACACGTTTGCCACGTGCGTGGCATGTTGCGGTTCCCTCGGACTGCGTAGTATTCCTGCGTGCTTCAGCGGATTGAAATTTCGCAGGTCGGTCGCGTCTATGACGACGGTTGTGTGGCATTGGCGGGGGCCTCGTTTGACATTCGCGCGGGTTCGATGACTGTTCTTGTTGGGCCATCGGGTTGTGGAAAGACCACACTGCTCCGGTTGATCGGCGGACTTGATAAGCCCAGTAGTGGTCGCGTGATCTTTCATGGCGCTGCGGGCGCGCTGCAACAGCCACGCACGGCGTTTGCATTTCAAGAGCCACGTTTGCTGCCGTGGCGAACAGTGCTTGACAACGTGGCGCTGCCGCTGGAATTGGCCGGGGTAGCAACGAGTGAGCGAATCGACCGCGCCACCGCCATGTTGACACGCGTTGGTCTTGGCGGTGCAACGCGCAAACTTCCGGGGCAACTTTCCGGTGGCATGCGTATGCGCGCATCCATTGCGCGCGCGCTGGTGACCGCACCGCAACTGTTACTCCTTGACGAGCCGTTCGGAGCGGTTGATGAGATTTCGCGTCATACCCTTGATGACCTCTTGCGATCGCTCTGGGCTGAACTGGCAATGACCGTAGTGATGGTGACGCACTCGATTGTGGAAGCGACCTATGTTGCCGAACAAGTCGTGGTGATGGCTCCGGCGCCCGGTCGAATTGTGGCGCAGTTCACGCCGTCGTTCGCCCACCACTCCCCGTTGTTGCGTGCGACGCCTGAATTTGCCGCAGTCACCGCAGAAGTGCTGCGCTCCCTGGGCGAAGCCATGGTGGGGGAGCAGCGATGATTACCAGCGATTCCAAGCGCGCTGCGCCGCCGGTGCCGTCCGTAGTTCTGCGCGCTGCGCAAGCAGTGATTCCGCCGGTGACGGTGGTAGTGGTGTTGCTGGCGGCGTGGCAGGGTGCCGTATCACTCTTTGCGCCGAGTGAATTTCTGGTGCCCGCGCCACTTGCGGTTGTTCGTGCCATGATTGAATCACGTCAGGCGCTATTGGCTGCCGCATGGATGACGGGTAGTAGTGCAGTGATTGGATTTCTGCTGGCTACAGTCATCGGGGTGACGCTGGGCAGCATGCTGGCCGCGAGCAAATTTCTGATGCGTGGTCTGTACCCCATTGCCACGCTCTTGCAGATGGTTCCACTGGTGGCGATCGCGCCGTTGTTGGTGGTGTGGTGCGGGTACGGGGCGCGAACCAGTATTGCCAGTGCATTGATCGTCTCAGTATTTCCTGTGCTGGCGGCCACGCTTGATGGCATGCGTTCCACGGATCTTGGGTTAGTGGAACTCTTTGAAGTGAATCGTGCTTCGCGTTTGCAGCGGTGGTGGAAGTTGGAGTTGCCGTGGGCAATTCCGTCCATCGTCACCGGGCTGCGCATTGCTGCGGGTCTTTCAGTCATTGGCGCGATTGTTGGAGAATTTGTAGGGGCGTTCGCTGGGGATCAGTCGCCGGTGGGAATTCTGATTGTCAGTGCCATTCGCGAAAATCGCACGGATCTGGTGTTTGCAGCAGTGAGTGTGGCCGCCTTGGTGGGGTTCGCACTCTTTGGGGTGGTCAGTCTGGTGGGTTGGATTTTGCTGCGTCGGTGGCATGCCTCGGCGGGGTGACCGCGCTAGGCTTCCCGCATGAATATTGACCGCCGCAAGCTACTGATCGGTTTCATTCTTGTTGACGCAGTGGTGGTGTCCCTCATCCTGCTCTATGTGTTCAATCGCCCGAAGGCAGGGGTTGCAGAGACACCCGCGCGCGAGCGTGTTCGTATTCAGTTGAATTGGGTTCCTGAACCGGAATTCGGCGGTTTCTACGCAGCGCTGCAAGACGGGCTGTTTGCGGAAGAAGACATTGACGTCGAGATCATCAAGGGTGCCGCAGGAACGCCCGCGCCGCAGATGGCTTCCAGTGGACAGGTGGAGTGCGCCATTGCGTCGGCAGATCAGATGCTCACGCTCAATGAGAAGGGCGGCGATCTCACGGCCCTGTTCTCTGTGTTTGAGACGAGCCCGATGGGCATCATGGTGAAGGCTGATGCGCCGTGGAATTCATTGGAAGAGTTATGGAAGTCAGACGCAACGGTAGCGGTAGAGGCGGGGCTTCCGTACCTCAAGTACCTGAGCAAGAAGATTCCCGATAGCAAAGTGCGCATCGTTCCCACCGGCGCAGGGCTGGCAGGATTTGAGCGCGGCGCAGTGCAGGGGCAGCAGTGCTTTGTCACCGCGGAACCCGTGCAGATGGAACTGAAGAAAGTTCCAGTGCGGGTGTTCTCACTCGCTGCAAGTGGCTACGACCCGT
>JBIKZY010000221.1:0-3370 GCA_044354475.1 Phycisphaerales bacterium | reverse complement strand
CGAAACTCAGCGCGTAACTGGCACTCGATTGCAACGTACTGGTGATGAACGGCGCCCGCGGCTTGCTGCTGGTGCCGCTGCGATCAATGCTCTTCACGCGGTAACGAACGCCAGCGCCAATGGTGCCACGTACCGTTCGCTGCCAACGCGCAAACCCCACAGCTTCCGCGTCTTCGCGCAGATCAACCGTCACGCTCTCCAGTCCAACTGCTTCCGCAACCGTCCGCACGCGCGTCACCAAGTCATCGCCCGGTCCATACCAGCGAAGTTCTTGGGGCAGGGGAGTCTTGGTCTTCTTGTCTTCTTCCTTCTTACGCATCACCCAGTCGGGAATGGCAATAGCAGGCTTCTTAGAACTGAAATCAGCTAGATCCTCATACTTTGGAACCTCGCGTCCCAAATCAAATGCCTTGCCGGCCACTTGCACCAGTTCGCACTCAATGCCGCTGCGCTCTGCAAGCCAATGCGCCTGTTCCTTCTTGGTGGGCGCCTTATTGCGTTCATCCCGGCGCGCCATGAATGCGCTCCAGTCCTTCGCCAGCGCTGTGCCCTTGGCCGCTTCCGGCGTCATGGCAGCCTCAACCTTCCAGTATTCATCCGGTTGGAATGCGCGAATCTCACGCTCGCGATCAACAATGAGTCGCAGCGCAACGCTCTGCACGCGCCCCGCGCTGAGTCCGCCAGCCACCTTCTTCCAGAGCACTGGACTCACCATGTAGCCCACGATGCGATCCAGAATGCGCCGCGCTTGTTGCGCGTTCACACGGTTGATGTCGATCGGCCGGGGCGCCTCGAACGCCTTGAGAATCGCGCCGCGGGTGATCTCATCAAACTCCACGCGCTTCGCCTTCAATGGATCCACGCCCAAGAGTTCCGCCAAGTGCCAAGCGATCGCTTCGCCCTCACGGTCCAAGTCGGTTGCGAACCAGATCTCGCTGGCGTTCTTGGCGAGCTTCTTCAGTGCCGTCACTTGCGCGCGGCGGTCGTCACTCACTTCATAGGTTGGCTCAAAGTCGTGCTCCAGGTCAACGCCCGGCACCGGCTGCTTGACACCCTTGGGGGCACGCTTCGGCAGGTCGCGGATATGCCCCTTGGAGGCTTCCACCTGAAAGCCGGCCCCGAGGTACTTGGTGATGGTCTTCGCTTTGGCGGGACTTTCCACGATCACCAGCTTGTAGCTGCCCTTGGCGGCGGGCGCAGCGTCCCCCGGTTCATCGTTTGTGGCTGTCTTTGCAGGCTTTGTTGGTCGTTTTGCCATATTGGATCGTCTTCCGCGCAGCCGAAATCAAGAGCACCGTCTGTCGGGGCTCCATCGGCGGAGGGGTGGTACTTATATGAGGAGTCGTCGTTACGACCCAAATAGAGTCCCAATAACCTCGCGGGCAGCCTCGGGGGCAGTCCGCAGCGGGGAGTCGATCCAAATCGACCCGGGGATCGCCTTGAAGCGCCGCAACCAGGTGCGTTGCTGGCGTGCAAATTGCCGTGTGCGCACGCAGATGTCTTCAGTGGCATCCCCAATGCTGCACTCGTGTGCAAAGTGCCGCAGCAGCTCGCGGTATCCCACGGATTCAATCGCTTGCCGATTGAGTTGCCCCTTGGCAAGCAGCGTCACCAGTTCGCGTTCAAGGCCTCCAGCCAGCATGGCGCGAACGCGCGCGTTGATCCGTTGGTTGATCAGTTCCACTGGCCATTCCAATCCAACCGCGTGGGTCCGCGGCGGCAGTGCACGCGGCGCATCGCTCCACTGTTGTTGCAGTTCGCTCATCCGTTGTCCAGTGATCATCCACACTTCCAATGCACGAATCGTGCGACGACGATCGTTTGGATGAATGCGCGATGCAGCGATCGGGTCATGATGCTCCAGATCGCCGCGCAGAATTTCCGTTGGCAGCCCTTCAAGCCGCGCGCGAATATCTGGATCGCCGGGCGGACCGTCAAACATTCCTTCCACCATGCTCTTGATATAGAGATTGGTGCCGCCCACCACAATGGCGTGCTTCCCACGTGCATGAATCGCTTCAATGGCAACCTGCGCGCCGTCCACCCAGTCAGCCACGGTGAACGCGCCGCCGTGCGGATCAGCAACATCGATCATGTGGTGCGGAACGCCGCGGCGCTCTTCCATGGTTGGCTTGGCCGTACCGATGTCCATGCCGCGGTACACCTGCATGCTGTCGGCACTGACGCACTCGCCGCCGCCCGGCATGGTGAGCGCCAACTCAACGGCAAGCGCGGTCTTGCCGCCGGCGGTCGGGCCAAGCACCAGCACGGTGAGCGGCCGGCGCGGGGAATCGTTCGGGGTGATGGGGCGGTCGACGGTCATTTCGTATAGTGGAAGTATGACCGATCACGCCGCCTTGCTCCCACGCACTCCCGCACGACGTTCGATTGATTCCTATGACCCCAAAGGGAAGCGCGTCTTTGTGCGCGCCGACTTCAACGTTCCTACCGATGACGCTGGAAACATTACCGATGACCGACGAATTCGTGGCGCGTTGCCCACCATTCAGTCGCTGATCTCCCGGGGCGCAGCGGTGGTGGTTGCCAGTCACTTTGGTCGACCGGCTGGCATCGGCTACGAAGCAGCGGACAGTTTGCAGCCCGTCTTTGTGCGCCTGAAAGAACTGCTGGCTGGTCAGGCCGAAGTGCTCTTCGCCGGACAGACTCCAACCGACAGCGCCACGCAGGCCGCGGTTGCGCAGCTCAAGCCGGGGCAGGTATTGCTCCTTGAAAATCTTCGCTTTGAGAAGGGTGAGAAGAAGGGCGATCCCGCCTTTGCGGCAACGCTGGCTGGATACGCCGACGCGTACGTCAACGACGCGTTCGGTGCATCACATCGCGCCGATGCGTCCATGGTGGCACTGCCGCGCGCCATGAAGTCGCGCGGGGCGCCAGCACTGGCGGGGCGACTCTTAGAGAAGGAATTGCAGTTCTTGGGTGCGGCGCTTGAAGCACCGAAGCGTCCCTTCGTTGCCATCGTCGGCGGCGCCAAGGTCAGTGACAAACTGCTGGCCCTCTCCAATTTGTTAGACAAGGTGGACATGGTGATTGTGGGTGGGGCCATGGCCTACACGTTCCTGCGCGCCGAGGGTGTCAGCACCGGATCAAGCCTGGTGCAGCCAGAGATGATCGAAAAAGCCCGCGACATTCTGCGCGCTGCGCAGGAGCGCGGTTGCACCATCTTGCTGCCGATCGACCATGTCTGCGGTCGCGCGCTTGCGGCAGGAACAGAAACCTGCGAGGTGATCGGTGGAATTCCGGACGGCTGGATGGGTCTCGACATTGGACCGCGTTCACGCGATCTCTTTGCCGAAGCATGCCTGACCGCCAAGCAGGTGGTGTGGAACGGACCGATGGGCGCGTTTGAGAC
>JBIKZY010000220.1:0-3387 GCA_044354475.1 Phycisphaerales bacterium | reverse complement strand
ATCGACCAGATTCACTGATGAATTCTAGTTCATCGCCAGGTGCATACTCGGTTGCGTCAAGGTCCATGCCGGGGCCAAGTTTGATTGCATACCCCGTGCGATCGCGTAGCAATTCACGCATGGTTTCGAGTGCCGGTAGCAGATCCGCAGCGCGGAAGATGCGATTACCTCCAAACGAACGGCGCGCTGGATCCGCGTGCGCAAACGGTGCAGTACCTGGGTCGGCAAGTACATCGGCACTGCGCACGGTCACGCCGGCATTGCGCGCGGCCATCCATGCGCGCAGCGGATCAAGGTCAACGCCAGTGGTCTCTGCCACGCGCGCCAACTCCATGAGGTCGCCGCCGATGCCGGTGCACAGGTCGTCGATGCGCGCCGCACCTGCGCGTTGGAATCGCGCCGCCTTCCAGCGCGCAGTCGCCGGTGAGCTGGACATTTCCACTCCGCTGCGGTCGCACCACAGTGTTTCAGCGCGCTGTGCAAACTTGGGTCGAGCGCGCAAGCGAGCGATGGACAGTTCCATGGCAGCGTTGACCGTCTCTGCTGGCCATGTGCGCCGTAAGCGTTCGATCACTGCAGCGGGGGGAGTGGAATCAATACCGCGCAACGACTCAAGCAGAGGCAGCGCAGCAGGTAGCGCGAGGAATTCCCAAGCGCTGAGGGCGCCGGTGACCGTCATTGCTTCACCGCTTCTCCATCTCCCGTGCACTGGCGGCATCGCCCAGAAGCACGGAGAGTGAGCGCAGATCGTCGGTGGAGTCAAGCACGATCTTCACGATGATGGTGAGCGGAACGGCAAAGAACATTCCGGCGATTCCCAGTAGGTAACCCCACACCACCAACGAGAGCAGCACCATGAGTGGCGAAAGTCCCAGGCGCGAACCAAGCATCTTCGGTTGCAGCACGCTGCCGATGAGCACGCCGGACAGACCCTGCACCACCGCCATGGCAATTGCTACGCCCCAGCCGTGCGTCACTAGTGCAATGACAACGACCAATAGGCTGGCAACAATGGCGCCGATGGTAGGGATGTAATTCAAGAAGAACACCAAGAACGAAAGTAGGAATGCAAAGGGAATACCAAGGGAGATGCAGGCAATCCAGTTGATGATTGCCAGTACCACATTCAATTGGGTGATGACCACCAGGAACGATCGAATCTTGTCAGCAACATTGCCAAGTCCACTGCTCTGCATCGCATGTGGAAATGCCACGCGCATCTTTGTTGGAAAGCTTGATGCTTCAGCAATGATGAATGCGCTGACTAAGAGTACGAACAGGAAATTCTGCAGCACCTTGGCCATGGATATCAAGATCACATCAGCAAAGTCAGTGATTTTCCATGCGTGCGCCTCGCGCAGCAGGCGGTCTGGATCAATATCAACGCCACGCTTCTGCAGTGATTCCAAGCCAGTAAGCAGTAGTTCATCAATGCGGCGTTCATACTCTGGCAGCAATGGCTTGATGGACGCCGCTGACTGACTGAGGTAATAGCCAAGACCAAGCGCGCCGCCGATGGTGAGCAGCAGCACAATGAGTAGTGCCAACCAACGCGGCACGCCTAACTTTCCTTGCAGCAGCGTCAGGGGCAGGATGGCGATCATGGAGATGAACGCTGCTGCCAAAATCGGCGTGATGATTCCCGCAGCTTCGCGCACGCCGGCGGCGATGACAACAATGGCCGCCAGCGTCAAAAGGATGGAACGTCCGCTGCCAGTGGCAGGCGCGGTCGGTGCGAGAGTTGGTTCCTGGAATGGCATGGAGTTCTTGGAGCTCAGGATGGTTTGTTGGGTGTCGCGGGTGGCACGGGTGTCGCTGGGGTTACCGGCGTCGCTGGTGACGTCGGAGTCACCGGCTTCAGCGGTGTCATCGGTGTCATCGGTGTCATCGGCGATGCAGGCGTAACTGGTGCAGCAGGTGCCGCCGGCGCGGATACCGCGGGCAGGGTTCGAATTCGAATGTTTCGGTACTGGACATTGTCTCCGTGCCCCAGGAAGCCAATCTTTCCAGTGCTGCGGTGCGCTCCCGGGTGCTCCTTGCCGCTGAGCGTTCCGTCCTTCAGTGCGGCATCAAGGTCAATGTCAAGAATCACCGTGTTATTGAGGGTGACCTTCGCGTGCCGGCCATCAAGAACAATCTCTTGGTCGTTCCACTCTCCCACGGGACGCATGGCGACCGCCGCGTTCTTGGAAGGCGCAATGCCGTACACGCTGCCGTGGTGCTGCCAATCCTTCAGCCAGCCCTTGTACTTGTCGTTGGCATCGTCAAGAACTTGAAACTCCATCGCTTCGTATGCCGCATCACCTGCACCAGGAGCGCGCACGCCAATACCGTTATTTGCACCGGCCGAAAGTTTGAATTGCAGGCGCAATACAAAGTTTGCATAGTCGCCGGCTGTGAAGAGATCAGTCCCCTTTGGACCGCAGGTGATCGCGCCAGATTCCACCGAGTAGCCCGTGGTATCGCCAACCCATCCTTGCAGGTCGGTTCCATTGAAGAGCGAAACAAAGTCTGCTTCCGTGGTGGGCGGCGCAGCCGTGGCGGCGGCCATGATTGCAGCAAGGAGCGACGTGCCAACAGTGATCATTTGGGCACGGTACCACGGAATATTGCGCAATCCTGAACGAGTGTCAGCAGGTCGCACGCATCGGAGCGGACTAGAATCAGGGCCAATGCGAACTGAATCTCGGAACTCCGTCATCAACAGTCGAGCCATCGCCATCGCTTCGCTCATCGCCGCGACAGCATCGCTAGCCGTTGCCGCGTTGCCGGCTGCGCCACCGTCGCCCGTGGCGCCTGCACCGGCTGCGCCCGCGGTAAAGGTGCCAGCTCAGGGAGCCAAGGTGGCCAAGCCTGCGCCGATGCCAAAAATCAAACTGCAGCGCGTTGCGCCCGAAGTGGTCTTGCGCCGTCCGATACAAGTGGTCTTTGAGCCGGCCAGCGATAAGCGCATGTATGTGGTGGAGCAAGCGGGGCGCATATTGGTGATCGATCCAACTGATCGTGAAGCGAAGGAAGCGCCAGTATTTCTTGATATGCGCAAGCAGGTGAATAGCCGCGGCAATGAAGAAGGTCTCTTGTCGGTGGTGTTCCACCCAGACTTTGCGAAGAATCACTTCTTCTTCACGTACTACACCGCGATGAGCGAAGACAACAAGCGCGTGGATATTCTCTCGCGCTGGTCTGTTGATAAGGAAACCCAAGTTGCCAAGCCGGATAGCGAGAGCATTCTGCTCACGGTGGATGATCCGTATTCCAATCACAATGGTGGAACAGTGCTCTTTGGTCGCGATGGAATGCTCTATCTCAGTTGTGGCGACGGCGGTGCCGCCAATGACCCGCTGTTCTCTGGGCAAGACCTTGGGTCACTGCTTGCGAAGGTCTTGC
>JBIKZY010000219.1:0-3389 GCA_044354475.1 Phycisphaerales bacterium | reverse complement strand
GCGCGTCAGGGCTTGGCAGCGAGACGCGGTAGAACCGCGCTCTTGGCCATTGCCGTTCTGCTTGCGAGCGCACTCGTGGCTGCGGTTGCCTGTGGACTGGAATCGGCACGTGGCAATGCAGAAGCAAGCCTACGGCGCTCGATCGGCGCTACCGACGCGCGCCTGGTCAATCGTTTCGGCGCAGCGTTTGACGCCACTGAAGCCGAGCGGGTGCGTACGCTTCCAGAGATTGATGCTGTGGCAACGAGCCTTGGTGGGTCGCTGTCACTGATCCGCTCCGATGGCGGGCGTGACGAGGACGGCAAACCACGCCGCGTCGTTGCACAAACGCGCGGTCTTGAGGCAGGAACCGATGCTCGCTTCCGCATGCAAGAGATGCGGGTTGGACGATTGCCCACGCAGGCCGGTGAGATTGCGGTTGATCCGCTCACTGCCAAGGCGCTGGCATGTGCAGTCGGCGATCAATTACAAGTGCAGCGCTTCGGTGACCCGATTGCACTGACCGTGACTGGCATCATTGACCGCGCCGCACTGGGGGCGTTGCAGCGACCCTACGTAGTGGTTGATCGCGCCACGCTGGTTGATGCAAATGGCAGTGATCAAGTAACCACCGTCATGGTGGCGCTCAAGCCCGGAACCGATGTCACCGCGTGGGTGGCGCTGCATGCGCCAGAATTCAAGGAGCCGTTGTCGCTGGAGCCAAGCGAGCTGTACACCAGCGGATTCGACAAGCAAATGCTGGCGTTGCGGCTGGGATTTGTACTGATCAGCGCGATTGCATTTATGAGCTGCGCGTTCATTGTTGGCACCGGCATGACCACCGCCGTGGCGGAGCAGCAGAAAGAGCTGGCGATTGCACGCTGCGTTGGCGCAAGCCGCCGACAGGTCTTCATGAGCCAAGTGTGGGCAGGTGCAGCGCTGTGCGGCGCGGGGGGAATTGCTGGCGTTCCGCTGGGCGTGGCACTGGCCGCCCTGCTCTGTTGGTGGTTCCGCGAGTGGCTTTCCGACGGATTCTTCATGAGTTGGGCTGGCGTTGGACTGGCCATTAGCGGCAGCCTGATCGCCGGCATTGGCGGATCGTTGTGGCCCGCATGGCAAGCATCAAGTACCAGCCCACTGGCAGCGCTGGCGCCACGAGTACGCGCCCCACGACGCGCCGGCATTGTGTGGCTTGGCGTTGTGGGTCTCGCTTGCCTTGGGGCGCAAGTGGCGCTCTTACTACTTGTGCCGGGTGGAACGGCGCGGTTCTGGACGTACTCATTGCTGGGGATCCCGCTACTGCACGCCGGATGGTTCATGCTTTCAGTGCCAGCGCTTTGGGTGGTGGCCACTGTGCTGAGTGGCGGCATCGAGCGCGCTCTTCGCGTTCCGCGCGGATTGCTGTCCGGCGCCGTGCAGCAGGCCCCGTATCGATTGGGATTCACCGCGGGTGCACTCATGGTGGGCGTCTCCATCCTGACAAGCACCTGGACCAACGGCACAGCGGTAGTGCGCGACATCAGCGAACGCGTGCGCATCTCCGATGGCTTTGTCTTCAAAGCGAACGGTATGTCCGTCGCTGAGCAAGATCGAATCAAGGCGATACCGGGGGTGCAAGGAACCGTACCGATTGGCTATCTACCGCTCAAGGTGATCGGCGAAACAGTGTTTGGAGTGGAGGGTATTGGCACTCCCAACGTGGTGTGTATTGGGTTCCCCCCTGAGGAATTCTTGGCACTGAATCGGCTCGACTGGATCCAAGGCTCCCCGGAAAGCGCGCTACC
Source organism: Phycisphaerales bacterium (assembly GCA_044354475.1). GTDB lineage: Bacteria > Planctomycetota > Phycisphaerae > Phycisphaerales > SM1A02 > UBA966. Next base: position 1,626 of record JBIKZY010000219.1, on the reverse strand, counting down.
GAAACTGAAGACCGGCGCCGGAATTCTGGTGGCGAAAGAGTTCTTGGTGGCGCGCGGCAAGAAACCAGGCGACCACATTCGTCTTGGTGGCGGCAAGACTGAGAAGGATTACGAAATCGTTGGCGTGGTTGGCGCAGCCGGCCTTGATGTGGCGGTGCAGTTCTTTGGCATTCGCAGCGTCTATACGGAGAACGCGGTCAGTTGCGTCTTCATGGATTTTGACGAAGTGGCACGTAGTTTCGGCAGCCGCGAAGCATTCATCCTGCAGGTTGATATTGATGATGCCAGCCCACCCGAACTGGACGCGCAACTTGGTGATGCGGTGACGGATCGTGTACCGGGGGCAGTGTTCGCCAGCGGCAGAGCGATCCGCAAGACCATTCTGCAAGTGGGCGATCGCATCCTGATGATCACCAGTTCCATCGCGTTTGCCGCGCTGGCACTTGCGTGCTTTGGTGTTGGCAATGTGGTTGCGGCCAACATCGGTGCGCGCACCTTTGAATTTGGGGTCTTGCGCGCCACCGGCGCAACTCCTGGACTCTTAGCGCGATTAGTACTTGGCGAAGTACTGCTCCTCACGATTGCTGGTGCAGGTATCGGAACGGCGCTTGGGCTCCATTTGGCGCGCATGGGCGTCTTCTGGCACAAAGAACTTGGCGGGCAGGAAATTGCCTTCGAACCGCCGCTCACTCCGCTAGCCATCGGCTGGGCGGTTCTGCTAGTGATGACCATTGCCAGCGCCATGCCCGCCGTGCGCGCGCTGATGAAGCGGTCCGTGCGGGAATTGGTGAGCTAACTGCAACGCGTCAGCGTGCGCAATAGCCGGTCCAACAATAAAGATCGCGGCGTGACTGTGATGAACGAGTTCACCACGGTCACGCCGCGCCTTGCACCTTTGCATTCAAGCAGTACGTATTTACTTAGCAGCGGCTGGGGCTGCGGCCGGAGCAGCAGGCGGCGTTGGCAACGTGGTTGCTGAACTGGCGATGGCATCTTCAAGCAACTTGGTTGCTGCGGTCGCCTTGGTTTGGACTGTATCTGCGTCCTTCTTTGCCTTGGCAAGCAGTGGCTTCACTGACTTGATTCCATCAGCAGTGAGATCGTTGGCAAGCAACACATGGATGTCGGACATGTCAGCCACAAAGGCCTCGTAGGAGGTCTTGACTTCGCCCATCGAAGTGCGGATGGCGGTGATACGGGCAGTGAACGAGTCACGGCGGGTTGCAGCAGCCGTGCGCGCCGCTTCACTCTTCAGGAGATCCGCTTCCTTCTGCCATGTGTCGGTGTACGTCTGTGCCTTGGCTGTCAGCGATGCCCAACGATCGCGCACTTGGTCTGCCGTCTTTTCGAGTGTGTCGAGCGACTTGGAGAACGATTCGTAACTTGCCTTCAGGTCCGGTGTCACACCGATCGCCTCGGCGGCGGCCAATGCCCCGGTGACCTCGGTACCGCCGCGCGTCAGCATGTCCTTGGTGTCCGACATGCTGGCGGTCGCGGTATCGATCCGCTTGGGACCGGCTGCTTCACACGCGATGAAGGCCATAGACAAACTAGCCACGACAAACGAATTGAGAATTGCGATTTTCATAAGAGAGATGCTTTCGGAAAGACCACGGTCTCGGTGTC
>JBIKZY010000218.1:0-3422 GCA_044354475.1 Phycisphaerales bacterium | reverse complement strand
CAACGCTCAAAGTTTTTATGGTTCCAAGACACAACCAACTGGTGTGGTCACCCGTGCGGTGGGTGCCCGCCCCTGGGTGATGTCGCGCAGCGCATCGTTCAAGTCATGAGTTGTTGCACTCGGCCGACGTGAACCGCGTTCGGGATACTGGTCGTCGATACGCCCGCGGTACAAGAACGCAAGTGGGTCGATCGTCGCATTACGCCCACCTGCCGTGACTACTACTTCTGGAACGAAATGCACACCAAACCGCTTCCGGATGGCGCGGTCATCATCAACCACGGTTGGGTATGCGATAGCGAACTGACGAATGTGATCTGCCACTTCCCCTGCACTCACCGGTACTTCTGCATAGACACCGATGAAATCGACGCCCAGTGGGGTATAGCGAGCGCGCAGTCGCTCAAGCTCTGGTTGATAGTTGTTACAAATTGGGCAGTCTGTGGAAATGAATAGCCACACCGTCGCGCGTGGTGATGCATTGGGAACAGCCGCGGGGGGCGTGATGCTTGTTGTGTCTAATGGCGGGCGTGCAGTTGGTGATGATGGTGGCCCGGTTGGCACTGCTGGTGCTGTTGATGACGAGCAGCCGATCAGTATCAAGACTGATGCGCCCGCAACCGCCGCACCGCGTTGCTTCCAAAGCATGACGGGTGCTAGGAGAAGAATTTCAACAGTGCGCTCAGGGCGTGTATCGAGCACGTTGAACCTTAAAACTTAGGTATTTCCACCAAACGGGGCGACTGCGGCATGGTCTTTCCAGTGGGGTCGCGCATGTCCACTGGCATGAGGAGTTCCTCGCCGTTCACCAAGTGCTTGGGGAACTTTTTCATGACTGCCTCCACCTCTGGTGCGTACAAGGTGCTCTTCGAGTCATAAGCATCGGCACCAAAGACGCCAACTGTCACGATGCTGGTCTTGGTGTCAAAATCATGAAAGTAATACGCCTCATTTCCTTCGGCGCGCAATTGTCGACACAGTGTTTCGGCTGAGCGCTTGATGTCGCTCATCTTCAGTTCATTCGTTCCGAACGCACTCCATACTGCTACTTGCAAGGAGTACAACGTTGCATTGGGGCGTGTTCGCCGGACAATGCGAAGATCGTTTGGTCCTGGTGGGCCGGCCTCAGCACCCGCACCCATACGGGTCAGCATGGCTCGCGGGAAAGCGCGCATGTTGCCTTCGTTGATCTCTTTTACAACCTTCAGCTCGGCTTGCGCGGCTGGGTCTTGTGGGCCCGTGAAGTGCCCAACCAACACAACGCTTCCACGCTGTGTAGTGCTGACGTAGGCGTCGTTCAGTTGCGGGTAACGCCGAACCACTTCCTCGCGAATGGCGTTCGCGTTCGCTTGATGTTCAGCGCCAGTGACCGATGCCAACAAGACGCTCCAGCCGGTCTGGTTGCCATCGACATCGGTGCGGGCCGCGGCGCGCGCGGCGGCGGCGGTTGCTTGCGCCTGACGCTGCGCGTCGTTCGTCGAGGCCATTCGGGCTGCGGCGGCCCGCTCGGCGGCAGAAGGCGCGCGCGCTCCAGGGGCAGCAGCCACACTGACAGGTGCGGGTGCGGCGGGGGCGCTGGTTGCAGAGCTCGATCCCTTGGCACTTGTTGGTGGTTCGGGCGTGACCACCTCGTCCCCGGGGTTCATCAGGGCCAGTGACGGGTCTTGGGTGGGCGCTGCGGCGGTCGGCGTTGGTGCTGCGGGCGCGATGAGGGTCGGCGGTGAGGCAGGTTTCGCTGGTGCGGCGGATGTGGCCGAAGCCGCCGAAGACCCAGGTTTCGGGGCTGCCGCTGGCGTGGCTGGTGTCGCGCCGGTCGCAGCAGGAACAACGGGAGCACCCGCCCGCTTGACTTCCAAGCGCTTGGGGCCGTTCGGGGTGACGGCTGTGAGGGTGCCGGTCTTGTTCGGCGAGGCGGTCTTTGTATTGGCAGGAGGCGCCAGAGCGGCACCGCTTGACGACTTTGCCTTTGCGTCGGTGTCAGTAGTGACGGCCGGGGTGGAATCGCAGGCGGTGATCAGCAGAACCACAAACAGCCCTGCGGCGGTCACCACGAGAGACATTTTGTGACATTTAGGCTTATTGACCATGGGCTCGACGGGCTAGCATACGAAATGCCTCAAGGATTCTCGACAGGATTGACGATACCACAGTCTGCATCGGCGACGTTCGCCGAAGGCTCGCCGCTCGATGGATCGAATGCGGCCCGCAACGGAACGTGTGTCAAAAGGATTTGACAGACGACCGGCTGGAGAGCGCCATGAACGACATCGGAAACGTCGGACTCACCCACGGTCTTGGAGCTGCAGGAGCTGCACACCGTGTTAACGAGGCTGCTGCTGCATATCGAACATCAGCACAGTCAGAAATTGCGCCATCAGCACCACGTTGGGCCGAGGGTCGAGATCGAGTTGAACTCTCCGATCACGCGCGGCACTTAGATGCTGTTCGCGCCCTTCCTGATGTTCGCATGGCAAAAATTGAGGCTATCAAGCAAGCTATCGCGAGTGGCACCTATGAGTCACCCGAGAAATTGCAGTCGGCCATTGACGGGCTGCTGCGTGATGTGAACGGCTAAAGGCCAGGCACACCCCGCATACTGCGATCCGTTCACGCATATCCACACTTACCCCACGCACGACCGCGTGAATCCGTGTGAAATGCGCGAATGCGCAGCGCACCACGCCAAGGCCGAACAATTCAAACGTTTCTCCGCGCCTTGTTGACCACCATGTCAGCGGGCGCGGTTTCATTGACCGCTGTCGCACTGGCGCAGGAACCACCACCAGTTGGGATGCGCCCTGCTGATATTCGGCGTGATGCATTGATCCACGTGACCATCGCCGCCATGCCAGGTGAACGACTCGCCGACGGAGTGGTGCTGATGAAGGATGGATGGATCGAACGCACTGGCGCTTATGGATCGTTTGATATTCCCGCCGGAACAACCATTCATGATGGCACGGGGTGCACCGTCTACGCGGGGTTCATTGATGCATGCGTGCGCATCGATAGTTCCGCCACCGCGCGCGCCGCCAGCAATGAGCGTGGTGCACATTGGAACGCACGGGTCATACCGCAGGTCCGCGCAGCTGACTTGCCTGTGATGAGTACGGATTCGCGCAAGGAGTTACGAGCACTTGGTTTCACCGCCGCGGCGCTCCAGCCCAACGCGGGGATATTTAGAGGAAGTGCACAAGTGGCACTTCTAGGCGATGACTCGCGCGCCGCGCGCACGGTGGTGGAAGATGCTGGTACTTGCGTGGCCTTTGAAACCACGGGTGGTGGCGACGATGAGGCGTCATGGAATCGCGCCACGTATCCAGGTGCACTTATTGGCGCAATCGCCTTGCAGCGCCAGACATTTGCCGACGCAGCGTGGCACGCCAAGAGCGTTGCCGTGTGGCAAGCCCATCCAGCGGGAA
>JBIKZY010000217.1:0-3426 GCA_044354475.1 Phycisphaerales bacterium | reverse complement strand
GTTGTTGCGGTGGCGCCGATTGTGTTGGATCAAGCGGCTTTGAGGGCGGTGACTGTGTCGGCGCGACCGCCGCCATGAAGCACGCGGCGACAAGGGTGATCACCGCGCCGTACATGAGTTAGTCGCCGTGCAATTGCCGCAAGCGCGGCGAGGTGCGAAGCATCAATTGAACGCGTTCGAACTCTTCAAGCCAGTCTTGCAGCGTGGCGGTGGCTTCATCCGTTGCGACGGTCGCCCATGGCAGTGGGCAGGATGCTCCAAGTTGCCGCGCTGCGATTGATCGGTAGCGAGCCAGGGTGCGATCGCCCAGGATGGAGCAGAAGTTGAAGTCCTCCGAGCACCACACCACCGTGGGCACGCGGGTTCCGCCACAGATGCGCAGTTGATCCGCGAGGTCGGTGTGGTCGGCCTGTTCTAAGAACCGAACATCGGCTACCGGGCACGCGGCGGCAATGGCACCGATCATGGGGCATTGCACGGCGCAGTCGCCGCACCATGCTCCGGTGAGCACGAGCACATTCATTCGGCGCGTGAAGCTGGCAAGATGCACGCCCTGTTCAGCAGTGAGCCTGGCGGCGGCGATATGCGCTTTCCAACCAGCCGTGCGTTCGGCGTGCGCCGCGAGGTAGTTCTGCCAAGTCAATCCAGCGCTGTGTTCGGATTTCCAGGTGCTGCTGTCAAGCATCGGTAGTAGTCACTTTCAATTGGCGAAGCATGTCAAATGCTTGGAGTGGGGTGAGGGTGTTCAAATCAAGCAGACGGAGTTTTTCGATCGCTGGATGGGGCGGGGCGCTTTCCGCGTGGCTTGCGAAGAGCGGCATGGCATCCACCGGTTGTGCGCCCGGCGCGGCGGTGGAACTGTTGCCGCGGCCACGCGTTCCGCGCGTGGACTTGGGCGAACTGTTCACTTCAAGGGTACTGAGTACATCCTTGGCGCGCGTCACTACCGACTTTGGAATGCCGGCAATCTGCGCAACATGAATTCCATAACTGCGATCGGTGGAGCCGGGAAGAATGCGATGCAAGAACACTACGTCGCCCTTCCATTCGCGCACCGAAACGTGCAGGTTGCGAACGCCCGCGATGCGGGTGGAGAGGTCAGTGAGTTCGTGGTAGTGGGTTGCAAAGAGTGTTCGCGCACCGGCGGCGGCGAGGTGTTCGGTGATCGCCCATGCCAGGCTGAGTCCATCGAGGGTGCTTGTTCCGCGGCCGATTTCGTCAAGCACTACGAGTGAGCGCGGCGTTGCATGATTGAGAATGCGCGCGGTTTCCGTCATTTCCACCATAAAGGTGGATTGGCCGGAGTGCAGTTCATCGCTGGCGCCGATGCGGGTGAAGATGCGATCGGTGACGCCAACGATGGCGCGTTCCGCTGGCACGAAACTACCCATATGTGCAAGGAGGACAATGAGCGCGGTCTGACGAATGTAGGTGCTCTTGCCGGCCATGTTTGGTCCGGTGATGAGTGCAAGTGTGGCGGGCTGGAGTGCCGTGCCAAGTTCAGTGTCATTGGGGACGAAGCGGTCGCGCAGCAATTCATCAAGAACGGGGTGACGACCGCCGGTGATTTCAAGGACGGATTCTTCCACAATTTCTGGGCGAACCCAGCGATGGCGCGCGGCAACTTCTGCGAGGCTGGCAACTGCATCGAGGCTTGCAACCGCGTCGGCAAAGCGGACGAGTTCTGGGAGGCGTTCGGCTGCTTCGGTGCAGAGTGCATCAAAGAGCGCGCGTTCGCGGGCAACGGCGCGTGACTCGGCGGAGAGAACCTTGTCCTCAAACGTCTTCAACTCCGGCGTGATGTAGCGCTCAGCGTTGCGCAGCGTCTGCCGGCGCGTGAACTCTGCGGGCGCCTTTACGGAGTGGGCATGCGTGATTTCAATGTAGTAGCCAAACACACGGTTGTAGCCAATTTTCAGGCTTGGAATACCGTGTCGCTCGCCGAGTTCTGCTTGATAGCGCGCCATCCATGCGGTGGCGTCGCGCTGCAATGATCGGCATTCATCGATCTCTGCATCGGCACCGTCTTTGAACAAACCGCCATCGCGCATGTGAGCGGGCGGTTGCTCGTTGCACGCAGCGCTGATGCGGGTAGTCAGTGTTGCAACTTTCGCTGCGGCTTCCTCCAGTGCGGTGCGTGCGCCGGAGAAGGCGGGTGCGTCGCCGAGCGATTGCGCGATGCGACCAGCGAGCGTCATTGATTTGCCAAGCGCAACCAGATCGCGTGGCGTTGCACGCCCCATCGACATGCGGCTCGCGATGCGCGCAACATCCTGCACGCCGTCGCACGAGGCGCGCAATTCTTCGCGCATGCGTTCGTCGGCAACGAGCGTGGCGATGGCGTCTTGGCGCGCGCGGATCGCGGCGCGATCACCGAGCGGCGCGCAGGTCCATTCGCGGAGGAGGCGTCGACCCATGGGCGTGCGCGCTCGTTGCAAGACGCTGAGGAGCGTGCCTTCGGTTCCGCCGGAGCGGAGTGTTCGTTCAACTTCTAGGCTGCGAAGTGTGGTTCCATCAAGCACCAAGTGCGCGGCGCGGCCAGCGCGGCGTGGTGGGCGGAGGTGCGCAAGTGGGCGGACGGAGCGGCCACCACTGGCGGCGGGATCGGTGCCGAGGCCGCGTTGCGTATCGATCAGATGGCGAAGCAGGGCGCCGGCGGCGGTTGCTGACGGCGCGTCGTCACTGAGGTCAAAGCTTTCGAGCGTTCGCACGCCGAAGTGTTCCTTCAGAAGCGCCACTGCGTCTGCGGGGCGGAACATCCAACCGGGGACTTCAAGTGCGGGGCAGCCAAGGGCGCGCGCGGCACGAGCAGCGGGGCGATCGGCGTCTTCGTGGTCACCTTCTGGAAGCAGCAGTTCGCTGGGACCAATGCGTGCGAGTACATCTTCAAGGAGCGCAGCGTCGCATTCTTCGACGGTGAATTCACCAGTCGATAGTTCGACCGCGGCCACAGCAGCGCGGAGGTCGTTCCCTGTGCCGGTGATCCACGCAGCAGCAATTCGATTTGCTCGGGAATCATCAAGCAGGGTTTCGTCAACCAAGGTTCCCGGTGATAGGACTCGCGTGACTCCGCGCTCCACGACGCCCTTCGCTTCGGCGGGGTCTTGCAGTTGCTCGCAGACGGCAATTCGGTAGCCCTGCTCAACCAAGCGGCGCAGGTATCCCTCGACGGCATGGAATGGAACGCCGGCCATCGGTTGGCCGCTGGTGCGTTCGGTCAGCGTGATGCCAAGCGCGCGGTGCGCGGTGACGGCATCTTCATCGAAGAGTTCGTAGAAGTCACCCATCCGGAAGAGCAACAGGCAGCCGGGGTGCTGACTCTTGATGCGGTCATACTGGCGCATGGCCGGGGTATCCCGGTTGTAGGCGCGGGGTGCGATTTCAGCGGTTGGTTCGCCAGCGGACATCAGGTGCGATGGTACGGGA
>JBIKZY010000216.1:0-3431 GCA_044354475.1 Phycisphaerales bacterium | reverse complement strand
GTTTGGCGCGCCAGTGAGTCCGATGGGCGACAGTTATCCCGTTGGTATTTACGCAATTCCGGAGTTGAGTAGTGCGGGTGCCACCGAGCAGAAATTGAGCGCCGACAAGGTTCCGTACGAAATTGGTGTTGCCAGATACAGTGAAATTGCGCGCGGGAAAATTGATCAGAACGCTGATGGATTTCTTAAATTGATCTTCCATCGCGAAACGCGCGTGTTGCTGGGCGTGCACATTCTTGGAGCGAATGCAACAGAGTTGGTGCACATTGGGCAAGCGGTGATCCGCCTGAATGGCGGACTCGACTTCTTCCTGTCCAACGTCTTCAACTATCCAACCTACGCCGAGTGCTATCGGGTGGCTGCGTTGAACGCGTACAACAATATTCGCGCCAGTGCGGGTGAGTGAACAGCGTCACTTGGCCGGCCGGCCGCGTCCGATCATGCCCTTACCAAATTTGCGCTCAATGGCGTCGGCGACGCGGTCGACGGTGCGGTCGCGTTCTGCATTCGGATCGGTAAAGAGTGACGCGGATGTTTCATCCCCAGCTGCAGTGCATTCCAGCCGGACGCCTATCAAGCGCACGGCAACGAATTCGCGTGCAGCCCATCGCGTGAACAGATCTTTGGCTGCAGCAAGAATGACTAAAGTCCGATCGGTATCAGCATCAAGCGTGGTGCTGCGGGTGATGGTCTCAAAGTCACCGAAGCGAATCTTGATGGTGATCCTGCGAGTGGTGCTGGCGCCGTTGCGGAGGCGGCGCGCCGCACTTTCCACAAGAAATTGCAGGGTTTCTAGTATGGATTCCGGGTCAAGAACGTCTTCCGCAAAAGTGGTTTCATGACCAATTCCCTTGCGATCGTGCTCGGTCTCTACCGAGCGGTTGTCAATGCCGCGCGCGCGCAGTTGCGTTTCTAGGGCATGGCTGCCAAGGCGCGTCAGCACCTCATGCTCAGGCATTCGTTGGAGATCACCGAAGGTGAAGACATTGGCGGCATGAAATCGTGGCAGTGACTTTGGTCCGATGCCCCACATGCGTTCGATGCCGATCGGTGCCAGCCAACTGGCCAAGAGGGTGGAGTCCAGCAGTGGCGCCTCAGTGATTCCATCGGGTTTATTCATGTCGGTCGCAAGTTTGGCAACAAACTTGTTTGGACCGACGCCAACACTGACAGTGAGGCCAAGCTCCGCATGCGTTGCGGCGCGGATGGCGCGCGCAATGGTCACGCCATCGCCGTGCAGCAATCGGCTGCCCGTCACATCAAGGAACGCTTCGTCAACACTCAATGCCTCAAGGAGCGGCGAGTAGCGCCCGAGAATTTCCATGAAGCGATCGCTTAGTTCGGAGTATCGATCGAAGCGAGGTGTTGCAACCACCGCGTGCGGGCACAGTGCCAAGGCGCGCATCATCGGCATGGCGCTGCGGCATCCAAAGCGGCGCGCCTCGTAACTTGCGGTGGCCACCACGCTTCGCCCGGAGCGTCCGCCCACCAGGACTGGCTTGCCACGCATTTCTGGGTGGTCAAGTTGCTCAACCGATGCAAAAAACGCATCAAGATCGGCGTGAAGAATCGTGGGCGGTACGGCCATCGTGCAACACCGTACTTCCATCGGGGTACGCTTGGAATATGCATTCCGCGATTGTCATTGCCGACGCCGTCTCGCCCGTCCTTGAGTCCATTGGACGGCTGCACCCGATCATGGTTCACCTTCCGCTGGGGTTGGTGTTTGCGGCCGTGGTGGTGGAGGCGGCGCGCCTCATTCAGCGGCGGCCGAGCCTCTCCGCTTTCACGCCGATAGCGCTGGGGCTCGCTGCACTTGGCGCTGTAGTAGCCAGTGGCACAGGCTGGTTCTTCTCCGAGAGCGAGGCGGAAACGAGTTCGCTGTTTTGGCACCGTTGGTTAGGTATTACCTGCGCGGTTGTTCTCATTGCCGTCGCGTGGATGGCTATTCGTGCGGCTCGCCACACGGTGAATGCGGCGCAGATCACCCCGATCGCGCGCGGAGTCTTGCTAGCAGCCTCGTTGCTGGTCGGCTGGGTCGGACACCTTGGTGGCGACATGGTGTGGGGCGAGAACTATGTGCTGGAGCCAATCTTGAAAGCATGGAACGGCGGCTCGCCGAGCGCTGATGGGACCACTGGTGATGACGCTGTGGGAAGCGGCGCCACTGCCGCGAACGCCACCGGTAACGGCGATTCTGATGCCGACAAAATGGCGTTCTACACCTCGAACGTTCTGCCAATTCTCCAAGATCGCTGCTACGAGTGCCACGGCAACGGGAAGCACAAAGGCGGTCTCTCGATGGATGTGCGATCGTCACTGGTTTCGCGTGATTCGGACGGGATCTGGATTGTGCAGCCTGGTGACCCCGCGCACAGCCTGATGATTGAGCGATGCCTCTTGCCAGCAGAAGATGACGACGCCATGCCACCGAAGGGTGATCGCTTGAAAGCAACCGAACTGGAAGCTCTTCGAACATGGATTGCCGCCGGAGCAGTGATGCCAGCAACCAGCGGCGCCATCGCAGCAAATGGATCGAGCGGAGTCCGCGGTGCACCGGTGCCTGATTCCACGGCCGATCGCCGTGGTCCGGCCAGCGCCTCCAAGAGCCGTTCCGCTGGCTTGCCGGCGCTTTCCGATGCGCAGGTCGCCGAGGCGGCAGCGCTGCGCGGAAAGGGAATCAACGCAGTTCCGATCTCCGTTGGAGCATCGACCTTGTCAGTGAGTATTCCGGGCGGAAAGGGTGTTGGCGATGCAGACATCTCCGCGCTCATTCCAATTGCTGCGCAGATTGAAGAGCTCTCGTTTGCGCGCGCGTCGGTGTCGGACGCGGGCATGATGCAGATGCCGTCCATGCCGTTTGTACGCTCGGTACGCGTCGACAACACAGCGCTGACGGACGTGGGAATCACCGTCTTGTTGTCGCGCACGCTGGAGGTAGAAACGGTGAACCTGGTGAGTTCCGGTGCCACCGATGGTGTGTTTATTGTGCTCGCCAAGTTGCCGCGCCTGCAGCGCGTGTACGTGTTCGACACACAAGTCACGGCGCAGGGAATTGATCGATTCCGCGCCACTCACCCGGGCGTGGACATTGTGGTTGGATCTGCATTGCCGGGCACGACGGGGGCAGAAGGTCCGCCAGTTGGTCCGTAATGGCGATTTGCGTGTAAATGTCGACGAGTAGAAGGTTTCGTTCGCAACCGTGGCTGCGTTCGTAGGTAATTTATGAACCTATGGAAAACACGCGACGATCGTTTCTGACGACTGCTGCTGCACTCGGCGCCGCTGGTTTCGCGGCGTCTATCCCGGGCTGTACATTCGGGAGTTCGCAGGCTGGTGGTAGCGCTGCGCCGGGTACTGCGCCCGTCACGCCACCGGTTGCTCCGGCAGCAACCCCGGGCGCCATGGTGGTTGGCTCTGGTTCCGCCCGC
>JBIKZY010000215.1:0-3437 GCA_044354475.1 Phycisphaerales bacterium | reverse complement strand
GGCGCCATGGGCGCTGATATTGCAGCGATGGTTGATTCATTGCGCACGGATCGCTGCGGTGTTGGTCCATCGGATGTGTTGGAGCAGGTGCCCGCGGTAGCGGCGGGTGTCGGGCAGGTTCCCCTTGGAAATCAGCGCGGCGCAAACGGCGACATAGCGTGCGGGGATTCCATCGCGCATGAGGTAGTCGATCACAATGACCGCGCCGAACAGTTGCTGCGGCGCACGCTGGCGCAGTTGCTGGGCGCTGATCCAGCGGCAACCATTGGGGTTGATCCCAACCGAACCATGGTGGTGGTTGGCACAACACTCGCCGGTATGCGTCACTGTGGCGCAGCTATGCGGCTGGAGGGTGCCGATCGCGCGGCAGAAGCGTTGCATTCGTACGCAGGAATTCCCGCTGGATCAGTACTGCGTCAGGCCATCGAGGGGCTGCCGATTGCAGGTGGGGCCATCACCGTGTCCTGTGCGTGTGCGTCCGCTCTCAGTGCCATTGCCCACGGCTGCGCGTTGCTGCGCTCCGGAGAAGCGTCCTGCGTCATCGCCGGTGGATACGACCCAATTTCTGAGTTTGCATACGGCGGTTTTTCCGCGTTGCAGCTGGTAGCGGCCGGACCGCTGAGTCCGTTCGCCGAAGAGCGTGAAGGCATGAAGCTTGGCGAAGGGTGTGCGTTGGTAGTGCTTCGTCTGCTTTCCGACGCGCAAGCGCGCGGCGAAATACCCATTGCGATCATTGAAGCGATTGGTGAATCGAGTGACGCACACCACCTGACGCAACCGCATCCGGAAGGGCGGGGCGCTGCGACCGCGCTCGCAGCAGCGGTGCAGCAGGGACTGCCCGACCTATTGATTGCCCACGCCACCGGCACTCCAGGAAATGACGCAGCGGAGTACCAGGCCTACCGCTCAGCGTTTGGTGGCGATCTCCCGCGTGTGGCTATCACCGCGCTGAAGAGTCGCTTTGGTCATCCGCTCGGTGCTGCTGGCGCGTTGGAATTGCTGGCGGTGCTGGCATGCGCGGATGCTGGATTTATCCCGGCAGGATTGGGCCGTCCGGTGGATCGAAACGCATTTCCTGACATTGACCTCTTGCAACAGAACCCGCGCAGCAGCGCGCCGCGACGAGTGACCGTACTGGCCGCCGGATTCGGGGGTGCCAACGTCGCTATGTCAGTGGTTCGCGGCGCACAACCGATGCGCTCAGCGGCGGCCGAGGGCATCGTGTCCGCTCCGCGCGTGGTGATCCGAGCAATCGGTTGCGTCTCTGCGGGTGGTCGTGGATTGGCTGGGCTACAGCGGCTTGCTGACTGCGGCGCACGCGATGTGTCTGAGGAGACGCTCGCGCCGCTCCTTGATCGCTCGCGAACGCGCCGGTTCGCGTTGCTGCCCCGACTGATGCTCGCGGCGTGTCGCGATCTCTGTGACGCTGTTGGCATGTCTGCGCATGACTTGGCATCCATGCCGCTCCTTGCAGCATCGTGGCATGGCGCGGCTGCGTTCACCGAACAGTACTACCGTGATCTGCTCGCTTCAGGCATCAATCTTGCCAATCCGATGCTGTTTGCTGAGTCCGTTCCCAATGTGGGCAGTGCACACGTGTCACTTGGATTTGGCATGACCGCTGCCAGTGCCACGGTGATTGGTACACGGACCGCGGGGCTGGAGGCGATGTTCTTGGCATCGTGCCGCATTCGTTCCGGCGAGTGGGACAAAGCAATGGTTGTCATGGCTGATGAATCGCATCCCACCATTGACGCGGTACTTGGTCACTGCTCCGGCAAAGAAGTGCGAAGTGGATCGGCGGGGATGGCATTTCTGATCGAACGAATGGACGCAAGTCATACGGAATCCTTGCCTGAGATGGTGGCATTTGATCGTGCCATCATGGAGCGTGGACTGTGGCGATCCGGAGTTCGCGGGCGTGGCGCATTTGCTCTTCCGGAGATCGGCTGCGTTGCAGGTCCGGCCGCGCTTGCGCTGGAAATTGCGGGCGGCCACTCAGGCAACATCTCAATTTCCTGCAACGATCCGAACGGATTTGCGTGGACCCTACACGTCAAGGCGAAGGGAATTCCTCAGGCGTTTGCTACAGTATGACCGTGGTTCCCCTGCCATCGATTTCTCTTTCGCCTCCGCCGTCACGGGTAATTTTGCCTGTCGATTGGCGCGCTACCGGTGATGCACTCACTGACTTGCCATCGTGGGTCGGCGCAGAGTGCGATCGTGGAGCGACGGTTGCATCGGTGAGTGTTCCCGCGCAGTCATGCGTGGGCGAACAGTTGGCGCAGATCGCCTTCCAAGCGTTTTCTGAAGCACTGCGTTCACTCGGCGCACCAGCCACGCGGGTGTGGGCGTTCCTGCCATCGATTACTGCGCATGATTCCCACGGGCTCAACCGCTACATGCGGATGAACATCGGTCGCACGCAGGCGTACGCCGCGTCGCGTTGGCCATTGCCATTCATGCCCGCGGGCACGTGCGTTGGCCATGCGGGCGACTTGCTAGTTGTTCATGCACTTGCACTGCCCGGTGCATTGCGGTCCATTGAGAATCCCCGACAGCGCCCGGCGTGGCAGTATTCCTCAAAGTTTGGCCCATCGGCGCCGCCATTTACCCGAGCAGTACTTTCACAGCACTTGCTCCTGGCCTCGGGCACCGCGGCCGTGGTTGGTGAAGATGTTGTGCACGCCCATGACTTGCAGGCGCAATGGCAGGAGACGCTCAGTCACTTTGCAACGCTGCGGTCGCTTGCTCAGACCCGAGGGCAGTGGCGGTCAGTGCAGATTTATGTGCGTGATCACTGCGATCTTTCCACCGTTGCGCGATTGGCGCAGCAGGAATTTGCGGACGGCGTGGAGCGGATTCTGCACGCGCCGTTATGTCGGCAGGCACTCCTTGTAGAGGTGGAGGCGGTGGCCGATGTCTGAAACATTGCATGTTGACTGCCTAGTGATTGGTGCCGGCCCCGCTGGCAGTGCTGCCGCGATCGATATGGCGCGTGAAGGCCTCAAGGTCCTCGTGATTGATCGCGGCGAGTTCCCGCGATTCCGCATCGGCGAGAGTTTCTTGCCGCGAACGAAACGTGCACTGCGACGCCTCGGTGTACTTGATAAGTGCATGGCGTTGCCGCATGCACGCAAGGTGGGCGTCGAAATTTCCATGGGTGACCGCCGCTACGGGTCTCGGACATTCTTCTTCCGAGACACCATCGGTAACGGTGAGAAGGACGCGTTCAACATGGCGCGCGTTCATCTGGACATGATGATGGTGGAATCCGCACGCGAAGCCGGCGCGGACGTTCGCACTTCATGCGCGTTGCGTTCCATACAGTCGCACGGAGACTCGGGAATTGTGGCTGACACCGACGCGGGGATCGTCCATGCCAAGTGGATGATTGACGCCAGTGGCCAGGCGAGCGCCTTGGGTCGTGAGTTTGG
>JBIKZY010000214.1:0-3462 GCA_044354475.1 Phycisphaerales bacterium | reverse complement strand
GACTCGCCACCCGCCATGATGAAACACCTGCAAACTTATAACAAGCAGATCCTCGCCGTCGTCAGCATGCTGCTGCTGGTGGTGTTCCTCGCCCCCAGCGCTGTCACGCAATGCAGCCGAGTCAGTGCGAAGCCGACCTCCGTGTGGGCAACCACCACTGACGGCGCCACGCTCACCCTCGGCGATCTTGAGAATCTGCGCGGACAACTTGCCGTTCTTGAAATGCTGCGCGACCAAATGAGCATGCAACTTGGCCTTGCCAAGAACCCAGAGCATTGGTGGCTCTTGGTGAAGGAAGCACAGGACAGCGGCATGATCGGTGGCATCGCCGATGGTCGCAGTTACTTGGATGGCGCCGCAGTGCAAGCACGCATGCAGCCTGATGAACTGCTCGGACGCCTGTGCGCCAGTTCACGTCAGCAACCACAAGTGGTCTTGCAAACCCTGGCCAACCTGCGTGGAGTTGAACGACTCATTAGCCTGAACGTCGGCGCTGGTCGACTGTCGGAAGCACGCACGCGCCTCGCGGCACGCGAACTCCTCACCGACGTTTCCTGCGACGTGGTTCCGATCGATGCGAACACCGTGGGTGATGTCGTTCCCGTCGGCTCACCAACTGCCGATCAACTCACCGCTACCTTTGAGAAGGGCAAGACCAGCGTTCTTGGCGCTGGCCCCGGTGGTATTGGCTACAAGTTCCCTGACCGCGCCAAGCTGGAATGGATCGTCATTCCTGCCGGCGACGTGATCCGTGGACTTGCCGCAGATCCGGCCCTTGGCGCTGTTGAACTCCGCAAGGAATTCCGCAAGAATCCCGGCGCCTTTGGCGTCGCCGCTGCTGACCTGACCCCGGACAAGCCCGCTCCGAGTTACGAAGCCTACGCACCCAAAGTGCGCGAGGCCGTAGAGCGTCGTCTCCTCAAGGATCGCATGGAACGCGCCAGTAGCGCTGTGCGTGATTGGTCGCGCATTTCGCTCAAGGACGTACCTGTTGAGGGCGGCATCTACAAGCTGCCCGCCGATTGGAACACACGGCAGCCCGCACTGACCTCGCTTGCTTCAGAGCTTGCAACGAAATTCTTGATCCCCGCTCCCGCGGTCATCAGTACTGGAGATGCATGGTTCACCGCGTCGGACATCGACGGTCATCCGGTGCTTGGCAAGACCACCACGCAGGAGTTTGGACAACCGATGCGCATCGGCGAGCTCATCAAAGAGCTTCGCGACTTCAACAAGGACGGTCGTCTCCCAGTGCAATCGGGAGTCATTGGACCAGTTGTCAAGACACCCAACGATGACCTGATCATCTGGCGCATCACCGAAGCACAGGCGGCACACGAGCCATCATCCATGGACGAGGTGCGCGACGCCGTCGTCCGCGATGCCACCGCGCAGGCCCGCTACGACGCGTTGGTTCTGAAGGCTGCACAGATTGGCGAAGAAGCAATGAAGGACGGTCTTGATGCCGTCGCCAAGACGTACGGATCCAGCGTTGAGAAGGCACCAAGCGTGCACCTTGCCGATCCCGCAGTATTGCGTCAATACGGGATTCGCTTCCCAGGAACCATGCCCAAAGCTGGCCAAGACCTGGATGCGATTCGAGCCGTGCTCGCTAAGGCGGTGTCACTGCCAACAGCCAACCCGATCAACACACTGCCAGATGCTGATCGCACCCTGGTGGTGCCAGTACCTACCAAGTTGACCATCATGGTGGTTCGCATCAACGACGTGAAGCCCCTCACCATTGAGGACTTCCGCGCACTGGAAGCCGGCGGTTCACTGCGCGGCGCCATGGCACAGGACGAGCCCAAGATTGACTGGAAGGTTGCGTTCGGCAAGGACGCGATCGCCAAGCGCACCGGCTTTGAATTGAAGAACCCCGACGGACCGGACCGCGTGATGGCCCCCGAAGTGCCTGCGTTCTGATTGATCACCACCTGCCCCGCCATCCGCACGTTTGAGGAGCTACCCGTGAACTCGCCAACCCCAACGCCGACTCCTGCCACCGCCGCTACCCCAGCTCCTGCTGCAACTCCTGCTGCAACTACCGATGCAGTACCGAACATTTCCTACGACCTCTTCGCCAAGCTTGACCTCCGGGTCGCCACGGTGGTCAAGGCAGAGGCGCACCCGAACGCGGACAAACTGCTGAAGCTCACGCTTGATGACGGCACTCCAGCCGGGCGCCAAGTATGCGCGGGCATCAAAGCGTGGTACGCGCCGGAGCAGCTCGTTGGTAAGCAGGTCATCATCGTTGCCAACCTGGAGCCACGCATGTTGCGCGGGGAAATCAGCCAAGGCATGGTGTTGGCCGCCAGCGACCTGAAGGACGGGCCGGATGCGCGCGACGTCATTGTGCTGACGGTCGACAAGCCGGTGAAGCCGGGCTCGAAGGCAAGCTAATCAATTATGGCGGTGCGGGGGGCGCTGTTGAATCACGCTTGTCTATTGGCGTGCGTTGTGGCATCACGCCTTCGTACTGGCCCGCATTCGCCTTACGAGGACGGCCGCTGAGCGCGGCCCTGTCCTCTCCGGCGAGTGCGGCCAGGATGCGTTGGCGGAGATCAACAGACTGCGGATGGTGGAGCGCGCCAACGCACACACGCCCCCAGACGCGTGAGCGCCAGGGGGCGTGGAGTGTGGACACTGGCCGAAGCCAGCGTGGAGTGCAGAGTGATGTCAGGCGCGACGACGGCGAGCGCCGACGAGACCAGCTACGCCGAGCAGCGCGAAGGCGCCTGGGGCGGGGACGGCCACCGAATTACGGCTAGTGGTTGATCCTCCCTGGTCAGTGGACCAGTTCAGGGACATCCGGAAGTTCATAGCGTTGACAATGGCGACGTCGGCAGGAATAGTTACGCGCACGCGGAAGTTGTTGCTGCCGACCGTCACGCTCGAAGGGGTGATTAGGGCCCCCCATCCAGTGGAACCGCTCGAGGTGAGCGTGTTGTCGGCGCTCATACTCGTCAACGAGTAAACATTCCAATTAGTACCTGCATTGTAAGAGTACTCAATGAGACCGATGGAGATCGGGGTGGCCGTGCTGCCGCTAAAGAGGACCGTCTTGATTTTAAAAGACTCAAGCGTGCCGTCCCAAGCGGCGTCACTAAAGCCGGAGTACGTGATGGTTGTGGGGCTCGAGCCACTGAACGTCGCGCAGTCAGAGCCAGTACCAGGACCAGTGACGATCGCCGCATTCGCCGAACCCGCCACGGCCACGGCCGCACCAACACCAACCATCGAAGAAATGAAAGTCTTGTTTCGCATCTGAAACTCCATGCTGGGCTCTCGCCCGGTTGTGCCCACACTCCCGTGTAGGCGTTACATAGCCGAAACCGTCGGCGCGGTTGTTACACACGTTTGCCCCACCGGAGCAAGCGCTTCTTGAATTGCGTTCATCACTTGCAGGCTTCACCTGCGTCTGATGTCACGCTCCACATACAAGAAGCGCTTGCTCCGGTG
>JBIKZY010000213.1:0-3465 GCA_044354475.1 Phycisphaerales bacterium | reverse complement strand
GTGACCATGAAGTTCTCCATGGACGCGGTGCTTGCATTGCGCGGCTCGCTCAATGAGCAGCTCGCTTCGATGGAAGTAAAGCTCAGCGTCAATGATTTCATCGTTCGCGCTTGTGCGCTGGCGATGGCGAAGAACCCCTTCTTTAACGCCAGTTGGGCCGGCGACCGGATCTTGTTGCATCAGCAAGTGAATGTCGGTGTTGCCATTGCGCTTCCGGAAGAGAAGGGCGGCGGGCTCGTGGTTGGCGTTGTGAAGGATGCCAATCTCAAGAGTCTGCGGCAGATCTCGGGCGAGATTCGTTCGCTCGGTGAGAAGGCGCGCACCAAGGGTCTTTCCATGGATGAAATGTCAGGTGCCACGTTCACCATTTCCAATCTGGGAATGTTTGGCGTGGACAATTTCACTGCGATCATCAATCCGCCCAACAGCGCCATTCTTGCGTGCGGCGCGGCGCTGGAGCAGCCAGTGGTCCGCAATCACCAACTGGTGGTTGGATTTGAAATGGCTGCAACGCTGAGCCTTGATCATCGAGTGATTGATGGCGCTATGGCCTCCAAGTATCTCCAGAGCCTGAAGCAGTTTGTCGAAGGCCCGACCATGCTGCTGGTGTAACAACGACTGATATCGGCAACTGCAATGACAACCGAGCAGGTCCCCATCCTCGGTATGACACTTGCGGAGTTCATTCCCGTGGCGAAACGCCATGGAATGTCGCTGTTTACTGCGCAGACGCTGTACAGAGGATTCCATCGTCGCGGGGAAGTGCAGGGCGGCACGTTTCCGGATTGGATTTCTGATGCACGGCGGCCCATCAAAGACCGGCACGTCGACGGCGAAACCGTGAAATTCACCATGGCGCTCGACGACGGTCTGGAGACCGAAACCGTGGTCATTCCGATGCGCCATTCGGATGACACCACTACGCGCACCTTGTGCGTTTCCAGTCAAGTGGGATGCGCCATGGGTTGTCGCTTCTGCGAAACCGCGCAAATGGGATTGATGCGCAGTCTGTCTGCCGCCGAAATCGTCGCGCAACTTCATGCCGCGCGCTTCATGGTTGGCGATGCCGCTACCGGGAGTCCGGGTTTCCCCATTAAGAATGTGGTCTTCATGGGAATGGGCGAACCGATGGACAACATCGATGCGGTTCTCACAGCTATTCAGGTGATCACCGACCGCAATGCCTATGAGGTGGCGCCAATTCACGTCACCGTGAGTACCGTTGGACGAATTGAGGGCATTCGGCGCTATGGAGAGTTCATCTCGCAGACGGGTTTTCACCGGCTGAATCTTGCGGTGAGTCTGAACGCCCCAAATGATCAGATTCGCTCCGAAATCATGCCCATTAATCGTTCGGAGCCAATTGCGGACCTGATGGCCGCGCTGTTGGCGTTCCCGAAACGGGTGAATGCCGCCATTTGCGTGGAGTATGTGTTGATTCCAGGGGTCAATGATGCCCAGGAGCACTGCGATGAAGTGTGCGCTTTGCTTCGGCCGCTGCGGTGCTCGCTGAATGTCATCCCGTACAACCCGCGCCGCGGTTCACCGTGGCCGGCGCCGGAAGAGCCTCGTGTGCAGGAATTTGTTGCGCGAGCCATTGCCAACGGACAATTCTGTAAACGTCGAGGAACCAAGGGTCGAAGTGCAATGGCGGCGTGTGGCCAACTGGGTAACGAGAATATTCGTGCCAGAAAGTTTGTGGAATTGGGGGATAAAGAAAGAGTGCAGATTCGTGTGGTTGGTGCCCAAAACGCCCCCGAAGTCACTTAAAGCCCGGTAGGCTCCGACGCGTGACCGATATCTCGATCTCCAGCTACTCGTTCCAACGCCTCATCAAGAGCGGCGAAATCCGCCTCGAGGACACGCCCAAGCTTGCACGTGAGTGCGGCGCAGATTGCATTGAAATCGCGACGGGCGGCACGCTCGGCCCGGTGCTTGATGAGGCCCTTGCGGGCCGGCTTGCAGACGCGGCAGATGCCGCTGATGTGGCGATCGTCGGCTTCGCGATTTATGCCAATCTGATTACCCCTGACAATCAACTTGACGATGCCGCCATTGAAGCGGTCATGAACCAGTTGGCTGCTGCATCGTCCATCGGTGTTGATCGTGTTCGGCACGACGCTGCATGGCGCGGTCCATCGGACGACCATTCCGATGAAGCATGGGATGCAGCGCTCTGGCCGTTGACCAAGGCGTGCCGTTCCATCGCTACCCGCGGAGCATCGCTGGGTGTGCGCACCAGTATTGAGAACCACGGATTGTTCTTGGCGCCGGCTTGGCGCGTCGAGCAACTCTTGAACTCAGTGCAGCATCCGAACTTCGGCGTGACCCTTGATCTTGGCAACCTGCTGTGGGCACCTCAGGACTTGGTGGCCTCCACCCGTTCGTTGGCTCCATTTGCAGTGACCGTCCATGCGAAGGACTTCAAGAAGGGTTCCGATGATCCGGCGGCATGGCCAACCTATCCGGGCGGCCCGCGCGCATTGCCAGTAGCGCTCGGCGCAGGCGATCTCCCGTTGGTGGCACAGATTGATGCATGCCTCGAAGCTGACACGAACCCACTCTGGGTTGCTGAATTTGAAGGCCCGCACGGCGACGTGCGTGCTGAGGTGAAGCGCTCATTTGAGTGGCTTCGCAAGCAGCTCGGTTGATTGGCAGAGACGTTGCGTAACTTCCAAGTCCCGCACTTCGGTGCGGGACTTGTGTTTTTGAGTCATCACATCAATCGCCATTCAACACAGCGGGGTTGCTGCACTACAATCCCGCTTCCGATGCACCTGAAACACTCTGATCATGAACATGGCCCTCCAATTGTTCCGGTGACCTTCATTTTGGAAGAGCCGGAGATGCTGACTGGCACCAAGCAAACCGAGTGGACGCTGATGGGTGGCGAGCATGAGTCGGTTCTTGAACTGGCCATGGAGCACGGCATCAATATTGAGCACGCGTGCGGAGGCGTCTGTGCGTGCAGCACCTGCCACATTTATGTGGAGCAGGGCATGGCATCACTGACCGAGGCCACCGAGGCTGAGGACGATCGCGTGGAGGAAGCACCAGGCATTCAGCGCAACAGTCGGCTGAGTTGCCAGTGCGAGATTCGCGGCACCGGTCCAATCATCATCCGCGTTCCGGCATGGAATCGGAATGCTGTCAAGGAAATTCCGCACTGAACCGGATGAGTGCTGCCGTTCGGCGGGCATTGGTGGTGGCCATCGGCGCCACGCTGATGTTGTCCGGGTGCGGTGAATCAGCCAGTCAGCCTGCGCCCGCGCTGCCGCTTGACGCTGCAACCATTGCTGCACTTGACCGCGGCGTTGGCGAGATGGGGATGTTTGAGTTTGCTGCCGCAGAAGCAACATTTGCGGCGGTCTTGAAGACCCATCCCGCGCTCTATGAGGCTCGCATTGATCATGCGATTGCAATACTCAATCAGACCGGCGACGGATCGCAAACACGAGCGATCGA
>JBIKZY010000063.1:0-12761 GCA_044354475.1 Phycisphaerales bacterium | reverse complement strand
AGGACTCGAACCTCCAAGGGATTGCTCCCACCAGCACCTCAAGCTGGCGCGTCTGCCAGTTCCGCCATCCGGGCGATGGATCTGCCGCGCAGGCTAAACCTGCTGCGGCGGGTCGAGGAGTATAGCAAAATGCCCCCGCCGTTCAACGGCGGGGGCATTTGTAACATCTATAGACACTGGCTCAGTTGCCACCCACAGGGCACATTCCGATCACGGGGTCCAGTTTCCGAGCAGAACACCCAAGTCGCTACCCCCCACCGGTCCGCCATCGCCATTCAAGTCGTAGGTGAGTGTTCCCCACGCTCCGAGCAGGATGCCCATGTCAGCGCCGTTGACGCGCAGGTTGCCATCAAGGTCGCCAATGAGCGGCGGCGTGCAGTTGGCACCGTAGATGCGCACATCATCAACGCCAGCTTCCACGATGGAGCCGGCGCCCAAGTCTTGCGCACGGAAGCGCAAGCGCACCTGCGCTGAGGGCGTGACGTAGTTGTTGATTCGGAAGGTCTTCTCTACCCACACGCCGGCGTTCTCAGAAACGCTCTCAAGCAGAATCCAAGTGGCGCCGTTGTCAGCCGAGATCTCCACCGGCATGGTGTCGAGGTTCGGGGAAGCACCGCTGTTGTTGGAGTACCAACGTGAGTAGCTGACGTATGCCTCGGCCAGACCAGCGCAGTTGTAGGCGGGAGACACCAAGGTGGTGATGCCGCCGTCAACGTCGGCTTCACCCACGGCGCCGCCAGTTCCCTGACCGGTGATCCACGCCTTGACGCCAGGGGTCGGGGTGTGGTCATCCTCTGGCTGCGCAAGCGTGCCGAGCGGATCAACGCGGTTCCAGATGCCAGCGGTAGCTGTATCGCCGGTGGCGCCCACGGTCCAGCCGGTGGTAGTCGCTTCAAAGTCGTCAGCCATCACCTCGGTGACGCCGTTCGCCACGGTGCCGATGTAGAAGGCCGCTGGTGCAGTCGCTGGCGAATAGTTGGTGACGCCGTTGCTTGACTGAGCCGAGACGTAGAAGTTCAGCGTGGAAGGGCACGTTCCGCCAGGCAGATTCACCTGGTAGAGGTTCGATCCAAGGTAGGTCATTGGATATTGCGTGTAGGTACTTGTTCCGCTGACCTTGCCGAACAACTTGGCGGTCGCGGTGTTCGGAACACCCGCGCTCGGATCAATCTTCACCTGAATGGAGGTGCTGCCATCCGGTGCGATCACGGTTGGAAGTCCCTGAGGGAAGCTGAATTGCAGCAGCGCGAGCGGCGGACCCGCCAATCCGTGCAGCGTGAATGAGTCGTTGATGGCGGAGTAGTTCGGGGTTCCGTCAGCAATGTTCGCGTTGTCATCATCGAGCGTCAAGAAGTCGATGGTGATGTCGGCAGCAATGGTGGAGATGTTGCCGTGCAGCAGGATGGAGTTGACGCACAAGTCAGCAAGCTCGGTGCGGTAGGTGCTCGGGTAGGTGGCGGCCAACCGATTGCGCAGATCCCAGCAGCAGCCGGAGATCAACTGACCGCAGGAGTGGATTGCGCTGCCGCAGGTTGCGCCGGACGACGTGGAGCCCGTGGAGCATGAGAGGGCGTCGAATTGGCAAGTATTCGCCGCGGTTCGAATGCCAACCGTGCACGACGACTGAAATCCGACACCGGTGCGCGGGTCATCCGACATGAGGAAGCCGCAGATGTCGCCCATGCCTTCGCCGTACTGCTGCTGACCCGATCCACCCTTGGACACCATATTGTGACCGTATTCGTGCCCAACGACATCGCCGAACGAGGTGGCAGAGCATCCGCCACCAGCGATATAGAAGTTGATGGTGTTGCCAGAGTAGTACGCATTGCACGTGCTGCCCAAGTTGCAGTTAATCGTGAACGTGCTGTTCTGCGTGGATACCGAAGGGAAGTTTGGCGATGCGGCCACGGCAATGTCTCGCATCTTGTTCGACATGTAGTAGGCGTTGACCTGAGACAGTTCGTTGGCCACATTGTTGGCTGGGTTGAACACTGGGCTCCAGTTGGCGCCATCGTTGGCGGTGGTGCTCAGTGAGATCGTTGCAGCGCTGTTGTTGGTGGTGGTGAAGTAACGACCGACCAAACTCGTCGTGTAGGTGGATCCGGCCGCGCCAGCAGCGATGGAGAAGTTTCCGTCCACGTCTGTGTAAGCGGTGGTCGTGCCAGTTCGTACTGCCACATATGGCAGGCCGGTGGAAACTTCGCTTGCGCAGATGTCCGCGCCGTATCCAGCGGTTGCTAGACCAGTCACTCGGCCGCTCACCGCGTGGTAGATCTTGCTCTCTTGGAAGAGAATCGATCCGTTTTGCGCGTCAACAACAAACTCAATGCGTTGATGATTGTCCGGGTCAGCAGGGCTGCCTGCTTCCGCAGTGAAGAGCACGGCGAGGCGTGGTTCCGCCTTGACGCGATCGACGCCGGCCCAGATCACGTACTGCGCTGGTCCAACTTCTGGCTTGGAGCGGAATGCACTCAATGGGTTGCGCGTCCAGATCTTGGCGCTTGGCAACTTCGTCACATCAACGCTGTCGAGTTGCTTCTCAACGCCGGTGACATCCCACAGTGAACTGGAAGCCAGCACGGCGGGGAACCCCGGCTCGTTGCGGGTGAGCACCATCAGGTTGCTTCGGAACACGGTGATGCCGCGGAATTGTTGCGTGTAGTAGACGCCCGTGAACTTAAATCCATCAACATCGCGGTTGGGCATGATCTGCACCAAGTGCTCGCCCGACTCAAAGGGTCCGAACGGAGCCAAGTCCGTTGGCTGGACGCCGAAGAGTTGTTGCGCGTTCGTCTCGATGAACTTCTTGGCACTGTCTGAAGGAGTTGCGCCCTGGGAGAAGTTGCCATAGACGCGGCCGATCTGATCGCCGCAGGTCATCACATCTGACTGTGGGTGCGCAAGTCGGAAGGCTTCGACTCCCTGAGACGGCGCTCCAAGACCAGGCGCGATCTGCGCGGTAGTCGTGAGTGTCGTGGCGAGCGTGAGAGCAACGGCGAGCGAAGTGGATTTCATCGATGGTCTTCTAAGTATGGATCTATCTGCTTGGAGCAGTGCTGCATTCGGAGGAGAATCAGCGGCGGTGGGGTGTGGGGTGCAGATAATCGGTGGCTATCTCATTGTTGCACTGACTACGGGTCGAGGCAAGCGTCGACTTCACGGTTCCTTGACATCGTCTTGTCCGATAGGCGGGCAAGTGTCACAACCTCCTATACTCACCGCGTGGCTGGAAGTTCCCAAGAACATGTCCCAAACGAGCCGACGATCGAAAATCGTCAGTCGCGGCATGACTACGAGATCACCGAAACCCTGGAATGCGGCATTGAGCTCCTTGGCACCGAAGTAAAGAGCATTCGTGCCGGAAAGGTGAGCCTGGCAGAGGGTTATGTCAGCGCCACTGCGGAGCCGCCGTCGCTGTCGCTCCATTCGGTGCATATTGCTGAATATCCGGCAGCGGGCAAGGCACTCCAGCACGCACCCGTCCGCGTGCGCCGACTTCTTGCACATAAGCGCGAAATTCGGAAACTTGCTGAGGAAGTGAAGCGCAAGGGCTACACCATCGTCCCTCTCAAGATGTATTTCAAGGACGGTCGGGCAAAAATTCTCATCGGCCTGGGCACCGGCCGCAAGTCATCCGACAAGCGCCACGCCATTGCCTCCCGGGAAATGAAGCGCGATATGGACCGGGCCATGCACGGCCGCCGCTAAAGGGTGGCAGGCCGATGCGACCAGTGTTGGGCGCGATTTCTCCTACTTCTTAACGATGATGCACTGGCCGCGATCAGCATCGCGCCGTCCTTCAATGCAATCAACAATCACCTGCGCCGCGAGCTCCGGTGTCAGCGTCATGGCAGTCGGTAGCACCGTCTCCGGGAAGTTGCGCCGCAACATCGGGGTATCGATGGACCCCATGTTGATGCAGAATGCTCGGATGCCAAGTGCGGCACCTTCAACATGCATGCTGCGTGTGTAACTATCCAATGCACTCTTGCTGGCAGCGTAAGCAAAGAAACCGGAAAACGGATCCGAGGTGCCAAGGGTGCTGATGTTCACAACGCACCCGGCTTTGCGTTCCTTGAAATGTGGCCATGCACGCGCAATGAGAAACGCTGGTGCAAACGCGTTGTGAAAGAACACTTCTTCAAGTAGTTCATCATCGGTCGCTTCGATCGGCGCCCGCGGCGCAACGCCAGCGCAATTAACCAGCGTGTCCAACGCACCGCGTTCCGCGATGGTTCGATCAATCACGCCATGCGCAGTTGTGCTGTTGGCAAGGTCGCCAGTAATGACGATGGGCTGTCCGCCAGAACACACGCCGCACGCAGCGACTGTCTCATGCAGTTTCGATTCAGTACGACCGACCAGTGTCAGCGCGTGTCCGCGTTCTGCTAACAGAATCGCAAGCGCCTGCCCGATACCGCTTCCCGCGCCAGTAACGATGGTGATTGGAGTGCTCATCGGTGAATACCTTGGTCGGCGTCAACCGCCTGTAAATAGCCGCATCACGTCGTTATAGAAAGTGAATAGAAATAGGCTGCCCAGGAGCAGTAATCCCACCATGGTGGCAGCGTTCTGGAACTTCAATGATGGTGCGCGGCCGGTGATGTGCTCATAGATCAAGTACAGGAACAACCCGCCGTCCACAATGGGAAGCGGTAGGAAATTCAACACCGCCAGATTGACGCTGATCATTGCCAAGAAGAACACCAGGTACATGACGCCTCGGTCCACCACACGTGAACCCAAGTGCACGATGCCCACCGGGCCGCGCAATTGTTCAACGCCGACGCTGCCGCGGAAGATGCGGTCCAGCGTCAGGTAGGTCATGACCACCATGGTCTTTGTTTGATGGAATCCCATGCGAACCGCAGTGATTGGATTGCCGTTGGCAGTGAGCCGAGTCATCAGCGGATCAAAGATCGCCGCCGTCACTGGTGATTCCCAGCCGAGCGTGTGAATGACCGCCACATCTTCCTTGGCGATGACCAAGACGACGGTGCTGCGTTCATGGGCGGGTGTGGGCGCTTCAACTTCAATTTCTACCGATGCGCCCGCGCCCTGAACCGCCGCGTCCTTGGTTGCCGCCAAGAGAGCGGCACGCATGGTGACCCAGTCGATGACCGCAGTTCCTGCAACAGTGCGAACGGTGGTGCGCGGCAGCAAGTTGAGCGCCGCGACCGCAGTAGCGCGTTCGCCGTTGTTCTCTGTGGCAAGGCGATCGATAGTGCCGGTCGTAGCGGGCTGACCCAGTGCCGCAGCGATGACTACTCCGAACCGACCGGCCCGATCCACCTTTGCGGTCACGCGCGTTGGCTCGCCGCCGCGCAATACCACTACATCGGCCGTACCACTTGCGTGGCTCGCCAGCACCGTGCGCAGTTGCGACATGCGTGGACCATCGACATTCTCAACGCGGAGCAGCACATCGCCCGGGCGCAAGGTGCCCTCGTTCGGAGATCCAGCGGGCACCTGATCCACACGAATGAGCGGAACCAGTCCCAACAACCCACGATCGATCTCTGCTCCATTGACTTCACTTGCGGGAGTGCTCAGCACTTGCAGTTCCGGAATGGGCTGCAAGGTGCGCGTCACTTCCGCGCCGGAAGCGGTAACCCACTTGGTATCAAAGAGTGCACCAGCGGAGCGATCGGCGGCCTCGCCCAACAGCACCGTGACGGATGGCGAATTTGGAGCGCGTTCGCCCACTGGAACGGGGATGTACTGCTGCGTGACTCGGTGCGCCTGTGCGGCGCTGGTGCCGGACGCTGGTTCGATGATCTCGGTCAACTCGCGGAGTGGATCTGCTTTCGTTCCGGTCATCACTGGCCCAAGACCAGCGGATGTCAGGGCTGAATCAAAGATCTCGCGCTCTTCGCCACGGACCGCACCGATCAGCCCGGACATGGCGGGCTCAATGCCGATGGCCAACAATCCGCTGACCGCATCCTTGCGAGGAATCATGCGGAAGGTGCGTTGCACGATCATCCCGGTTTCATCAGCGCGCTGCACTTCAATAGTGAGTGCTTCGCCGGGGCGCGCCATGGCGCCGGCAATCTGAATGTCAGCGAACGTGAGCACTGGCTCGCCGTCAATCGCAGTGATGGCATCTCCAGCTTTCAGTCCGGCTGGCCCGCCCTCCGCTGGCTCGGCCGCTGCCGCGGGGGAACCCGGAGCGACTGCACCAACCACCGGTGCTTCAAAGCGAACGCCCACCATGAAGGTGAGCACAAAGAGCGCGATCGCCAAGATCAGGTTGCATGTCACACCCGCGGTGACCACGATCATGCGCTTCCACACTGGGGCTCGTTGGAAACTGCGGCGTTCTTCAGAAACGCTGGCGGGGTCAAGGTCGTCTTGGCCAAGCATGCGCACGTACCCGCCGAGCGGCAGCGCGCGCAGTGACCATTCCGTCTCGCCGATTCCGTTACGAGCCAGCTCTTCGTCGGTCATCTCAATGGCCGGCTTTCCGAAGCGCGCAATGGTGGCGGGATCGGTGGACCCCGCTCGCCAGCCGATGCCCGACCGCCATGCTCCAAGCACGGGTCCCATGCCCACGGCAAAGCTTTCGCAGCGGATGCCAGCCCAACGCGCAGCCATAAAGTGGCCGAGCTCGTGGATGAAGATGAGAACCCCAAATCCCAGAAGGATGATGAGGACGTTCCAGCCGTTGGTAAGAATTTCCATGGTTGCGTGCGGCACGGAAGTGCCTCACGAAGCGTAGGCGAACTTACCGCGTTGCGGCGGCGCTGAGCGCGGCGCGTTCGGCCACGCATACGTGCGCGCACTCCCGCGCGTCGCGGTCGGCGGTCAGTACTTCAGCCAGCGTGTGCACTGCGCGCGCTGGCAGTCGGTCCAGTGAATCCGTGACCACCGCGGCGATATCTCCAAAGCGCAACGACCCGGCGATAAACGCCTCTACGGCGACCTCATTGGCAGCGTTGAAGATGGCGCCTGAACTGCCGCCGGCATCGATCACTCGCTTAGCAAGGTTGATGGCCGGGAAACGAGCGTGGTCCACGGGTTCGAATTCCAATGACCGAATGGCGTCCCACGCGATGGTGGGGCAGCAGCCAGGAAGCCGAGCTGGCCAAGTGAGGGCGTACTGGATGGGATGCTTCATGCTCGGCGGGCTGAGTTGCGCGATGGTGCTGCCATCGCGGAACTCGACGAATGAATGCACAATGCTCTGCGGATGCACGATGGCATCAATGCGGTCGCTGGGTAGGTCAAAGAGCCAGTGCGCTTCGATGACTTCCAGGCCCTTATTCATCAAACTGGCACTGTCGATGGTGACCTTGCGGCCCATCTGCCACGTGGGGTGACGCAATGCTTCAGCCAGGGTGGCGTTGGCAGTGCGTTCTGGGCTCCAAGTGCGGAACGGGCCGCCGCTTGCGGTGAGTACCAGTCGATCCACTTCGCGCAGGGTGCCGGCACGCAGGCATTGGAATACCGCGCTGTGCTCGCTGTCGACCGGCAGCAGTTTCACGCCCTTGCGAGCGACCGCCTCTTGAACCACCGATCCCGCGGCAACCAGCGTTTCCTTGTTGGCAAGCGCAATATCACACCCGCGTTCGATGGCTGCCAGTACCGGCGCCAGCCCGGCCACGCCAACCATGGAAGCCATAACCATGTCGCCGGGTTGCGCAACGCGATCAATCAATTCCAGGGCCGCGTCGGGTCCGGTGATGATGCGAAGTGATGACGGAAGCGCACTGGTGGAACGGGCGTCTGCCAACGCAACATCATGAACGCCGAACTGCTCTGCCTGCTGAGCGAGAAGGGCTGCGTTACTACCCGCGGCAAGTCCCACCACGGTGTAGTGCGGGGCGTCATCTTGCTGTGCAAGATGCGCGACCACCTCAAGCGTGGCGGTGCCAATCGATCCAGTGGATCCGAGGATGATGAGGCGCCGCGTTGCAGTCATGCGATTCCTGAGTGAAGGGGCATACCAGCGCCCGAGTGTCTTTAGCGATCGTCGCGACTGCCACTACCGGGAGTGGTTTTCAGTCGTCGCATCCAACCGGTAACGCTTCGAATGGTCTTCTTGGCGGCGCCGAGTGGCGTATCCGTTGCGGGGTTTGCTGCAGGTGCCGCCGGCGGTTGCGCCGGAGCTGCTGGTGCGTCATTGCGCGGGGCGCGGTCGCCGCGTGGTTCGCGTGGTTCGCGTGGTTCACGCGGTCCACGGTCGCCGCGTGGCTCACGTGGTTCGCGCGGCCCACGGTCGCCGCGTGGCTCACGTGGTTCGCGTGGAGTACGTGGTTCACGCGGGGTGCGCCCGCCGCCTGATCCCGGAGGTACGCCCAATGGTTGGCTTCGAGGGCGAGATTCCGGCGCATCACCTGCTGCGGCTGGACTGCCGTCACCCGAAGGTGCGCCCTCTGCGCCCTCCGCGCCTTCGGCCCGATCACCACCGCGTCCACGACCGCCGCGACGACGTCGACGACGACGCTTACGCGGTCCGTCCTCTCCGCCTTCGCTGCCTTCGCCGGCATCACCACGTGGAGCGCCATCAGCAGCTTCGCCGCCTTCGGAGCCTTCGCCGCCTGCATCGCCTTCAGCGCGCGCGCCGGCTGGCGCACCAGCCGCGTCGTTGCGTGGAGCATTGCGCCCGCCTTGACGATTGCCGCCACCGTTTCCGTTGACTGGTGCTTCGTCATCACGATCGCCACCGCGTCCGCGACCACGACGCCGACGTCGGCGCCGGCCGCGACCGGCCTCGCCATCTCCTTCGCCGCGATTGCCTTGTCCGCGATTGCCACCCGATTGTTCACGTTCAAGTGCAATCGCAGCTTCTTCGGCGGCGTCCGCGGCGTCAGCCTCGTCGAGGTCAGCAACATCAAGGCCAGCTTCGACGCGCGTTGCTCGTTCAGCATCGCGTGCCTCGCGAGCAGCGGCGCGTTCAACAGCTCGCGCTGCTGCGGCTTCTTGGCGTTCGCGGGCAGCTTCTTGCCTTTCACGAGCGGCTTCTTGCCGCAGTCGTGCCTCTTCTTCACGCTTGCGCGCATCTTCTTCGCGGCGGCGGGCGTCTTCTTCACGCTTACGAACATCGTCCTCGCGACGGCGCGTTTCGCGCTCGGCGTCCGAGCGACGAATCAGTTCAGAAACGCTCGGTTCGTTGGCAGTTGGGGTTGGCAGATCGTCAAATCCACCAGCCAGTGCCATCGCCGTTGCATCAGCCGGTGCAGGCTTACGACGACGGCGGCGGCGGCGATGTCCGCCTCCGTCCACCATATCGTCATCACCATCGTCGTCGTCAGAAATGACCACGTTGTCAGGCAAATCCGCCAGACGTGGAACCGGAACGCGCGGTAGGCGATCAAGCTCAATATCCGCGCCGCGGTCGTCGTAGGCATACACCTCAACGCGATCCATGGCGAAGGCTTCGCTGATGCGAATGTCAACGCGCTTGTCGGAGCGCTCTTCAAGTTCATGAAGCGCATTGCGGCGCGTACTCAGGAACACGCCAGCAACGCGCGCACTGCACACCACCTCGACGCGCGCAATGCGATCGTGGCAGAAGAACAGTGCGATGCGACGCAGAATGTCTGCAGCCACTGCATCAGGCACGCGGACTTCGCCGGCACCGTGACAGTGCGGACAGTCCATGAAGTGCGCCTTGTGAAGACCCGGGCGCATGCGCTGGCGGGTCATCTCAATCATGCCGAAGTCAGAAATCTCCAGCGTGGTGGTCTTGGCACGATCGCGGCGCAGGTTGCTTTCCAAGCGCGCCTCAATCTCGCGCCGGTGCTTGGACATGCGCATGTCGATCAAGTCGTTGACGATGATTCCGCCGAGGTCGCGCAGGCGCAACTGCCGGGCGATTTCATCAACGGCTTCACGGTTGGTGTTGTAGGCGTTGGTTTCACTATCGCGTGCACTGCGGCTCTTACCGCTGTTCACATCGATCGCCACCATTGCCTCGGTCTGGTCGATGACCAGTGCGCCGCCCGATGGCAGCGGCACTTCGCGTGCATGAATCTGCTCAATTTGCCGCTCAACGCCGAACGCTTCGAAGACCGGCGCAATGCGGTCGTAATACAGAAGCCGTGGCGCGTTGATCGGCGCCACTACTTGTAAGAAGGTCTTGGCACGCGTGAAGGCGCTTTCGCTGTCCACCACGATGGCGTCGACGCTGTCGTCTGCGATGTCGCGGATGGTGCGAACCAGAAGATCGCTTTCCGTGTATAGGGCGCAGGGCGCGCCGGTGGAGCTCATGCGTCGCTCCATGGCCTGCCACAGACGCTGCAGGTAAATCGCGTCGCGTTGCAGTTCAGTCTTGGTGCGGTCGAAGCCAGCAGTGCGCAGAATGAATCCGAAGCCTGTTGGCAGTTCAAGGCTGTCCAAGATGCGGCGCATTTCGCGGCGCTGATCTTCGTCTTCCACCTTGCGGCTGACGCCAACCTTGTCCATCTGCGGCATCATCACTAGCAGTCGGCCGGGAATCGATACGTAACTCGTCAGGGTTGGACCCTTGGTGCCGATGCCCTCCTTGAGGACCTGCACGATGACTTCCTGTCCGCGCTTGAGTGCTTCCTGAATCGGCGGACGATCGCGGCGCGCAATCTTCTTGCCGACGCGCTCAGTCCGCTCTTCGC
Organism: Phycisphaerales bacterium; assembly: GCA_044354475.1. Taxonomy (GTDB): domain Bacteria; phylum Planctomycetota; class Phycisphaerae; order Phycisphaerales; family SM1A02; genus UBA966. Next base: position 2,163 of record JBIKZY010000063.1, on the reverse strand, counting down.
CGGGGAAGTACTGCGGGTGCAGATCGCTGATGTGCAGGAAGCCGTTCTGGCCTTCGCCGAAGTCGATGAACGCCGCCTGGATGGCGGGTTCCACGTTCATGACGCGGCCCTTATAGATGTTGCCGACGTGGGTGGCGGTGTTCTCGCGCTCGGCGAAAATCTGCTCAAGGCGTCCATCTTCAAGGACGGCGATGCGGCATTCTTCCCCCGGGACATCGTTCACCACGATCAGCTGGCGGCGCTTGGAACCGGCTGGCGCAGTCTGCTGAGTTTCCTTCTTGCGACCGCGACCACCGCGGCGGCGGCGGCGCTTGCTGCCATCTTCGCCGGTATCGGTGGATGCGTCACCATCCTCGTCGGAAGCGGAGGTTTCCGAGTCTTCGGAGTCGTCATCAGAATCGTCATCGGATTCATCATCAGACTCGTCTTCACTCTCATCCTCTGAGTTATCTGAGTCATCGGCTGACGCTTCTGCGCCTTCCGATTCCTCGTCGTCGATCGCGCGCACCGGAAGGATGGGTGCATCCTCGCCGCTCTCGAGCGCCTCGAGTGATGCGAAGGCGGCCGAGTCGATCGACGCACTTTCCTCTTCGGTGTCGTGTTCGTGCTCGTGCGCGGCGTGATGCCCCTCGGAGTTGGCTCCGTTGGAATCCCCGTCGTGCGGTTCGAGTTCGTCATGCTTGGTATCGGCGTCTGCCACGTTCAATCCTTGCCGCGTCGAGCGGCGGTTCGTGGCGGAACCTTCAGGTGCAAGTCCGTGTCAGTCAGCACTCGACGAATGAACAAGCGCGCCCGGTGGATCGATGGTCATCGATGTTCATCGATGATCGACCCAATTCGGGCGACGGTCGGTCCGTCGGATTCATGTGACACAAGCTCGTTAATCGCACCGTGTGTTCCGCCTGGGTGCCGTCGTCTCGCGCGCTCCGCTATGGAGCGCTCTTGGGGTCCGCCACGCCGAGGGTCGGGGGTCAACGCCGGAAGGGCATCGTCCCGCTTCGCACCGTGGGGCAGACCTGTCGTTTCGAGCGACGGTTCAACCCGTTGTCCTTACTTGGCTCGAGGCACGCGCCTTGGAGCCGCGATCCGTGCTTATTCGGACACCCACTGTCCAAACACATCGGGATCAAGTTTCCTGAGTTCGTCGCGCAAGGCTGTTTCAATCTGGCGCTCCGAGTCGAACGAACCGACCCGTCGGGCCAGGCGTTCGCATTGTTCAATCGTTACTGATCTGATCACCCGTTTGATGACGGGGATCTGGTCAGGAACCATGGAGAGTGTACGCAAACCCATGCCTAACAGCAACATGGAAAACAGCGGTTCGCCGGCCATTTCGCCGCACAGGCTGCAGTCGATCTGGGCGCTGCGGGCGGCGCGGACGATCGATTTGGCCAGATAAACGACCGCCGGATGGGCTGATTGGTAGAGATGTGCCACCCGCTCGTTGCCGCGGTCGACGGCCAGGGTGTACTGGACAAGGTCGTTGGTGCCGATGGAAAAGAAGTTGCTTTCGGCGGCAAAGACCCGGGCCATGAGGGCCGCGGAGGGCACCTCAATCATGACTCCAACGGGCATCTGCCGGTCAAAGGCGATGCCTTCGTCCTCCAATTCCTCGCTGATGTCGGCCAGCATGAGCTTGCCCTGGCGGAGCTCCATGAGGTTGGAGACCAGGGGGAACATCATCTTGACCGGGCCGTGGGCGCTCGCTCGCAAGATGGCGCGTAACTGCAATTTGAATTCGGCGGGGTTCGCCAAGGAGTGCCGGATGGAGCGCAGGCCCAAGAAGGGGTTTCGCTCCGGCTCTTCCATTTGCGCCTGTGTGTACTTGTCCGCGCCAAGATCGCAGGTGCGAATGGTGAGCGGCTTGCCCTTGAGCAGGTTGATGGCGCGCAGGTACGCGTCCATGTGATCTTGCTCCGTGGGCGGCTCCTTGCGGGTGAGCCAGAGGAATTCGGTTCGGTAGAGCCCAACGCCATCGCCGCCGTTGGCGAGCATCGATTCCACTTCCTCTGGGAACTCAATGTTGCCCATGAGTTGGATGCGCGCGCCGCACTTGGTGACCGCCTCGTGCCCGGAGAGTTCGCGCATTGCCGCGCGTGAACGTTGCGAGCGCTCTTGCTTGCGGCGGTACTCCTCAAGCGTGCGTGAATCCGGGCGCAGGAT
>JBIKZY010000062.1:0-12882 GCA_044354475.1 Phycisphaerales bacterium | reverse complement strand
TACCAGCGACTGACTCGTAACCGAAGTCAACCACGGTGCGGGTCATCGAGGTGCCCGAACTGCCGGCCGCGCCCATCAAGAAGCGCATCCAGCCGTAGTGGGTGGTTCCAGCCGCAGCCACGAACTTGAAGCCGATGATGTTCTCCGAGCTGAGTGTCCATCCACCATTCAGGCCAGTGGCAGCAGTCGTGCCATAGACATTGCCGGTGCCGGTGTTGAAGGAGCCCGCGGCGCCAATCACAGTGTTCAAGGCAAGGTTGCCAGCGGTACCGGTGGTCACGCCCGGTCTGCGCATCTGGCCGCCACCGGTCGAGTTGAAGAAGTTCATGCCGCCGGTGGTCGAGTACGGGTTAACGTCCCAACCTGGAACGCCGGTGCCTGGGCCGTTGCTGAGCGTGTTGGTTTCAACGTTGATGTAGCAGCCATCGATGTCGACGGCGCAAGCGAAGTTGAGGACGCCACTGTAAACGACGGCGGCATTGGCAGCGGCGGCAGCGCCCATGGCGACAGCAGCAGCAGCGACGATGTGCTTCTCAAAGCGGTTCGAAATACGCATTTTTCTGATCTCCGAAATAGGGGAAACGGATGCCTGCCAGGGGAAACTTGCAGGCGGGGAACATTAGTATCGGAACCTCAACAGGGAATGTTGAGGAGCCGACGGACTATGCCGCAAGATCCATGGGATGCAAGGATGTGGCAAATTTATATTAAGAAATATCTAAACTCCGATAATGCTTCGCTTCAGCCGCGTAGATTTCGAGGCAAGGAGCCGCCATGCCCGCTGCAGTGTTCGCCACCGCCCTGTCCGCCATGCTCACCATGACCCCCTTTCCGACCACCCCGCCGCTCCCGGAGATTGCGCCCGTACCGACGCCTGCGCAGCGGGCATGGCAGGACATGGAATTCACGGGCTTCATCCACTTCGGACCAAACACCTTCACGGACCGCGAATGGGGCCATGGTGATGAGCCGGCCGCCGCGTTCGTGCCATCGGCGCTTGATGCGCGGCAATGGGTGCGGGTGATGAAAGATGCCGGCATCACCGGCGTGGTCATCACCGCCAAGCACCACGATGGATTCTGCAACTGGCCGACGGCCATGAGCGCGCATTCGGTGAAATCCAGCCCGTGGAAAGGCGGAACGGGCGACGTTCTGCGGGAGCTGAGCGATGCCTGTCGCGAGGCGGGTCTCAAGTTTGGCGTGTACCTCTCGCCGTGGGATCGCAACAATCCCGCGTACGGAACCGGCGAGGATTACAACGAGTACTTCCGCAAGCAGCTCCGCGAGGTGCTCACCAACTACGGGCCGGTGCACGAGGTCTGGTTTGACGGCGCGTGCGGCGAGGGTCCGAACGGCAAGAAACAGGTCTATGACTTCCCGAGCTTTGAACGCACCGTGCGTGAGTGCCAGCCGAACGCGGTGATCTTTAGTGATGTGGGCCCCGATGTTCGCTGGGTGGGAAATGAGAACGGCTGGGCGGGCGAGACGAATTGGGCGATGCTCAAGGTGAAGGGGCACGGTCGCGGTGCGGACAATCCGCCGAGTGGAAAGAGCCTGACTGAGGGCGATGAAGACGGCGAGGCGTGGATTCCTGCGGAGTGTGATGTGAGTATTCGACCGGGTTGGTTCTATCACGCGCATGAAGACGACAAGGTGAAGTCTCCGGCGGAGTTGTTCGATCTATGGGAGCGAAGCGTTGGGCACAACGCTAATTTGCACTTGAACTTTCCGGTGGATCGGCGTGGGCTGATCCATGAGAACGATGCTGCTGCGGTGGCGGGACTGCGGAAGTTGATTGATGCCACGTACGGGCCAGGGACGGACCTTGCGCGCGGGCGAGCGGTGGGAGTGACGCATGTGCGTGGTGAGGCGCCGCGTTCGGCGAGCGAGCCGCTTGTGGATTCGGTGTTCAGTGGGAGCAAGGCGGTGGATGGAGATCCCGGCACATTCTGGGCGACTGATGATGCGGTGCGCGCGGCGGACATTGAGGTGGAACTTGATCCGAACGCCGCGTGGGATCGCGTGGTGCTGGCGGAGCCGATTGCGTTCGGCCAGCGGATTCGTAAATTCCGGATCAGTGTTCCTGGGGGCGCGGGTACGAGTAACAACGCGCGCGAGTGGCGCGTGCTGGCCGAGGGCACCACTGTTGGGCACAAGCGGATCGTGCGCGTGCCGGTGACGAAGGCGACGCGGGTGCGCGTGGAGATTCTGGATGCGCGGGCGTGTCCGGCGCTATCGATGGTGGAGGTGCATGCGACGGTGGGGGGTGGCGGAACGGTGAAGCCGGGGGCGGGGGCGGCGAGTGCGCCGGTAGTTGCGCCAGGTTCGCCCGATGCGGCAGGTGCGCCAGGTGCGCCAAGTGCGCCCGATGCGACAGGTGCGCCAGGTGCGCCAGGTGCGCCAGCGAGCGCGAAGTGATCCGCTGCGTGCGGTGCGGGCAGTAGCCTTCGAGGATGCAATTGCCTCACTTGGTGGAGAATTGGATCGACGGACGTAGCCACAGTTCGGTCGGGGGTGATTCGTTGCCGGTGATTGAGCCGGCGACGGGCGCAGAAATTGCGCGCATGACAGCATCGGGGGCGGCTGATGTGGCGTTGGCGCAGAGCGCGGCTGCGCGGGCGTTCCCGGCGTGGGCGGCGCTGCCGGCGGCGGATCGGGCGGCGATGCTGGATCGTCTGGCGGGACTGGTGGAACGCGATGTTGAGCGGTTGGCGTTGTTGGAAAGCGCTGATTCCGGCAAGCCGTTGGCATTGGCGCGCAGCGTGGACATTCCGCGCGCCGCGGCCAACTTGCGATTCTTCGCGGAGGCAGTGCGGGAATGGAAGGCTGACGAGGACTTTCGCGCGCCGCATGCGGTTTCGCGCGTGATGCGGCGAGCGAGCGGCGTGGCTGGGTGCATTAGCCCGTGGAACCTGCCGCTCTATTTGTTCACTTGGAAGATCGCGCCGGCGCTCGCGGCGGGCTGCACGGTGGTAGCGAAGCCAAGTGAGGAGACGCCGATGACCGCGGCAGCGCTTGGCGAGTTGAGCGCAGAGGCGGGGTTTCCGGCGGGCGTGCTGAACGTGGTGCAAGGTCGCGGGGCGGAATGCGGAGCGGCGATCGTGCGGCATCCTGGAATTCCGGTGATCACCTTTACGGGCGGAACGGCGACGGGCGCGCACATCATGTCGGTGGCGGGTCCGATGTTTAAGCGCACCGCGTTAGAACTTGGTGGCAAGAACCCAACGATCGTGTTTGCTGATGCGGACTTTGATGCGGCAGTGGCGGGCGCAGTGCGGGCTGGGTTCCAGAACCAGGGGCAGATTTGTTTGTGCGGAAGTCGCGTGTTGGTGCAGCGCGCGATGTACGAACGGTTTCGCGATGCGTTCGTGGAGCGCGTGCGTGCGTTGCGCGTGGGTGACCCGATGGACGCAGGGACTGAGCAAGGTTCGCTGGTGTCGGCGGCGCATCGCGCCAAGGTGTCGGCGGCGGTGGAGCGCGCGCGGGCAGAGGGCGGGCGCGTCTTGTGCGGCGGGCGGGCGCCGGAGCAAAGTGAATTGCCCGAGCGCGTGCGCGGTGGCGCGTATTGGTTGCCGACGGTGATTGACGGGCTGCCGATGGATTGTGCGACCAATCAGGAAGAGATCTTTGGGCCGGTGGTGACCATTCAGGCGTTCAGCGATGAAGCGGATGCGGTGCGGCTTGCCAATGAGAGCGTGTACGGATTGGCGGCGAACGTCTGGACGGGCGATCACACGCGCGGGATGCGCATGGCGGAGCGGCTGGAATTTGGCATTGTGTGGATCAACACGTGGATGTTGCGTGATCTGCGCGTGCCGTTTGGCGGAATGAAGCGATCGGGTGTTGGGCGCGAGGGTGGAGAAGAGGCGCTGCGATTCTTTGCGGAGCCGAAGTCGGTGACGTGGCCGGCGTAAGATTCCCGGGACATGAACGAGCAGATCAATTCATCGCGTGCGCCTGAGCCAGTTGGTCCGTATCCGCATGCGCGGCGTGCCGGGAATTTGCTGTTTCTTTCCGGTGTTGGACCGCGGGTGCGGGGATCGAAGGAGATCCCCGGCGTGGTGCTGCACGCGGACGGAAGCATTGCTTCGTATGACATTGAATTGCAATGTCGCAACTGCTTTGCCAACTGCCGCGCGGTGGTGGAGGATGCGGGCGCGCGGTGGGAGGATGTGGTGGACGTGACGGTATTCCTGACCGACATCAAGCGAGACTTTGCGGCGTACAACCGCGTCTACGCAGAGTGCTTCGCGGGGCCAGGCAATCCAAATCCAACGCGAACGACGCTGGGGATTTCGGCGTTGCCGACACCGATCGCCGTGGAAGTGAAGGCGATCGTGGCGATTAAATAGGTGCCGTTCACCCCTGTCCCTATTTATTAATTGGGGACAAGGGTGAACGGCACCTATTTCCGGAGGATGGCGCGGACGGGGCTGGCGTCGGCGCCTTCGATGCGGAGTGGGAGCGCGATGAGTTCGTAGTGACCCTCCGCGACGCCGTTGAGCACAACGCCTTCGATGATCGATATGTCATGGGCGAAGAATTGCGCGTGGGTGGGGAGATCCTTGCTGTCGCTGCGATCCACGCTTGGTGTGTCGATCGCCACCAGACGGACGCCGCGCATGTGTAGCCAGGGGATCAGGGCCGGATCGAGGGACGCGAAGTCCGGGTTCCAGTGCTCGGGGTTTGCGAATGTTCCCGTGGCAATGATGAGACGTTCCGTGCCGAATGGAACACGGCCAGCAAGGTCCTGCGCGGTGATCGCTCGACCGAGTGCTCCTTCAACGCGGACCAGGATGCATGGGCCGACGTAGAGATCAAGCGGCTGAGCCTCGATCGTTCGCCCTCCCTTACCGTAGTGAATGGGCGCATCAGCGTGACTGCCAACGTGCACCGTGGTGGTCAGCGATGAAAGGGAAATGTGTTGGCCTTCATCAACATGCATGAGCTGCGTGCGTGCAAATGCGGTGTCTCCAGGAAAGACAGCGATGCGCGCAGAGAGAAGCGGGGAGATGTCAATGATGGTGGACATGAGTAGCTCTGAGAGCAAGCGCCGACATGTGTTACGCGGCTTGCGACGCAAACATGCGACGCATCACAACAAACGCCGCTACTACAAGCAGCGCAACCAGTAGCCCCGCCGCAGCGATACCGACCCGCACAATGATGCGATCCTGCTGCACCGCACGAGCACGGGCTGCTGCGTATGGAACCGTGCTGAAACTCACCAGGTCATAGAGCGGGATGAATGCGCTTGGCAGCCAGTGATTGAGGGTGTGATCAAGCTTCTTCTTCAGCTTGAACATGCGATGCGCGGTGCGATCGCGCATCTCTACGAAATTTGTCAGCGCCATGTCTGCGATGGCGTCAGCGTTTGGCTTGCGCTCATGCTGATACTCATCAATAGCGCGCGCAACGTCTGCAGGATGTCGCTCAAGTGCATCGACAAGCGCTTCGCAATCCTCAAAGCTGGCGTTCGCGCCTTGGCCGTAGAAAGGAACAATGGCATGCGCGGCGTCGCCAAGCAGCGCAAATCGACCGCCCATGGTCCACGGCCAGCAGCGCACTGTGATCATGGAGCCGACTGGATTTTGGTCATATTCTTGCACCAATTCCGGCATGAGTGGCACGGCGTCGGAGTAATCGCGGCGGAATCGTTCCAGCGCGGCCCGACCATCACGGATGGTGGCGAACGACGATTCATCCGAGCCCGGCGCGGCATCGAATGGCCAGAAGAGTGTGCAAGTAAAACTGCCGTCCGGATTTGGGAGCGCAATCATCATGCTGCTGCCGCGGGGCCAGATATGCAGCGCCTTCGGATCCATGGCGAACGGCGCGAACGGGCCGGCAGCCACTGGTGGGATGGAGAGCTCTTTGTAACCATGCGCGAGCGATGATTGCGAATACTCAAATCGCTCGCGCCGCTCAAGATGGCCGCGCACGGCGCTGTAGGAACCGTCCGCGCCCACGATGAGATCTGCCGATGCGTGCACACGGGCGCCATCGGGTCCTTCCATGATGACCGCCCCGCTCTTCTCATCAAGACCAACGCAACGGTGGTCGAATGTGAACTGCACCGACGGATGTGCCGCAGCGGCGCGCAGCAGCAACATGTTGAGCGCGCTGCGACTGAAACTCATGATCGCACGCGTTGGATCAGCGGAATACGGGATGAACGCAGTGGCGCCCGTAGTGGAGTGCAACATGCGCCCGGGCATTCGGATGCCGTGTTCCTTGACCGCGCTGGCCAGACCTGCTCGCTCCAGCGCATGCAGGCCGCGCGCGCTGATTGCTAAGTTGATCGACCGTCCACCCACGGTGCCGCGAGCGCGCGGATCGCCGCGACGTTCAAAGACGCGTACTTCCCAACCGCGCTGCCCTAAATAGTGCGCAAGAAGCGAGCCGCCGAGTCCGGCACCGATGATGACTGCAGAGCGTGGCATGTGTGGAGCGGAGAGATGAACCCGTGGCAATTGGTGAGTGGCGGATGTAGCGCCAATTCAAGACAACTCAAAGTGGTTGCATCAATGCAACGTGAACACCGGGAGCGGATCTACTTTAGGCGGTAAGCGTGGTGTGAATATCCATGAAACTGTTGTAAAGCGGCGCAGGAGCCAGGCGAATGATGTTTGGTGCGCGGAAGTCACAGATGATGCCGCGGCGAGTGAGTTCTGAGTGGCGCGTGCGCGCGTCGTGTTCAAATGCGATGCTGAGTTGCGCACCGTGAGTACCAGGAGCACTTGGAGTAAGCACCGTACCCGCAGCGAGCGGCGATGTCGGTAGAAGTGAGCGCATGTACGCGGTCATGGCCAGACTCTTCGCTTGCAGCGCTTCCATGCCAACGCGATCAAAGATCTGCAGGCTTGCAAGCAGCGGAGCGAGCGCAAGAATCGGCGGGTTAGAAAGTTGCCAACCGTCCGCGCCTTCGCGCGCAATGAACTCTGGGCCCATCGCAAAGCGCGTCTTTGGATCATTGCCCCACCATCCGGCGAATCGCGGCAGCGAAATGTTCGTGCCGTGACGCTCATGCACAAAGCACCCGGCCACTGCACCCGGGCCGGAGTTCAGATACTTGTACGAACACCAACAGGCGAAGTCGACATTCCAGTCATGGAGCTTGGCGGGCAGATTCCCAGCCCAATGTGCAAGATCCCAGCCAGCCATGGCACCAACTGCATGCGCCGCCGCGGTGATGCGTTCAATTGAAAATGCTTGGCCAGTTGCGTAATTCACGCCGCCAATCATGATGAGCGCCAACGTATCGCCGGCAGCGCGAATGGCTTCCAAGATGTCTTCTTCGCGGATCAGCGCTTCGCCAGTGCGCGGCGCGACTTCCAACACATGATGCGCGGGGTCAAGACCACGCGCACGCACGTGCGACTGCACTGCGTATGTATCGCTGGGAAATGCGCCGCGCTCCATGATGATCTTGGTGCGCTTGCCTTCTGAGCGCCAGAAACTCACCATCATGAGATGGAGATTGACGGTGAGCGAATTCATCATCACCACTTCGCCGACGCGTGCGCCAACTAGTCGTGCGCCAAGTTCACTGAACTGCTCGTGGAAATCAACCCACGGACGACGTGAGAGCACGTGACCCTCAACGGCAAGGCGCGACCAGTCATCCAATTCCTCTTGCACCATCACCCGTGCCGTACGCGGCATGAGCCCCAAGGAATTGCCACACAGGTACGTGAATGGTCGGCCGTCTTCGCTGAATGGATGCTCAAACTCCGCGCGGACTGTTCGGAGCGGATCCGCTGCGTCTAGTTTGGCTGCGTATTCGGCGGTTGTGTCAACTGGTGCGGCGTGAGCGGTCATAGTCATGAGCGTGCATTCACATGAGGTGCGGGTGATTCGTATGCAGCGCAGCGCACCGCGTATTCGGCGCGTGCGCCAAGAAATGCTGCAGCTGATCCATGCAGGATGCTGGCGCGTGTTTCCTCGTCAAGCCACGGAGCGGCGCGCACAATGGCGCCGGGCGAAAGTTCTCCAAGCGGGAACGGGTAGTCGGTACCAAGCGCAACCTTGCCCTGCCCCGCTACCGAAAGCAAAAGTCGCAACGCTTCCGGATCATGCACCAGCGAATCAAACCAAACGCGCTTGATTGCTTCGCGTGGCGATTCGTTGGTTGCCGTCTGGCACAAGTCCGGTCGCTCGCGGAATCCGTGTTCCCAGCGACCGATGGTCATCGGCGCCGCACCGCCGCCGTGAGCAAATGCAATGCGTAACGACGGCAGTTTCTCCATCACGCCACCGAAGCACACGCTGCCAACGGCAAGCGAAGTCTCGGCAGGCATGCCGACAAGCCATGGGAACCAGTGCCGCTCCATGCGATCCGCGCCACACATCTCCCACGGGTGAACGAAGACGCATGCTCCAAGCGCGGCAGCAGCTTCAAGCACTTCGACAACGGAAGGATCATCCAAGTTGCGACCGTTGACGTTGGAACCAATCTGCACGCCAGGCATGTTGAGTTCACGAACGCAGCGTTCGAGTTCGCGAATCGCTAAACGCGGGTCTTGCATGGGAATGGTGCCAAGGCCGACGAAGCGATCCGGCGCGTGGCGCACCACTCCCGCGATGTGGTCATTCAGCGTGGCAGAAAGATCTGCTGCATCGGCGGCCTTCGACCAGTAGCTGAACATGACGGGCACCGTACTCAGCACTTGCACACGCACACCGGCGGCATCGCAATCAGCAGTGCGCGCGGTTGGATCCCAGCAACTTGAGTGGATTTCCCGGAACATCCGCCCGTCTTTCCACAAACGCGCGCGACATGCAGCACAATGCTCAATGCTCACCCAACCGGGATAGCCGTACTTGGCACAGAGGTCCGGCCAGCGCTCAGGCAAGATGTGCGTGTGCAGGTCGATCATTGGATGTTCAGTACGGGCGCATCACACGCGTGCCACACTTCTTGCACGTGCACAGCGCAGGATCGGCCCAGAACTCTTCCATGGCCTTCGCGAAATGCTGCACGATGTCCTTGCACACAAAGACTTTGTCATAGACAAGTTCTTCGCACTTCTGGCAGAAGAACATCAGGTGCTCCGGCTCTGTCTCCGGGCGACGGCGCTCGATCACCATGCCCAACGTATCCGGACCGCGCTGCGGACTATGCGGAACATTGGGTGGAATGAAGAATGTCTCACCTTCGCGGATCGGCACATCGCGGATTCCGTTGATGTCGCGGATGCGAACGGTGATATCGCCCTTGAGTTGAATGAAGAACTCTTCGCTGTTGGTCATGTGGAAATCATTGCGAGCGTTCGGCCCAGCGATGATCATCACAAAGAAATCTTTGCCGCTGTAGAGATACTTGTTGCCGACCGGCGGCTGCATCATGTGCCGGTTCTCGGTGATCCATTGCATCAACGCGATGGAACTGGCCACGGTGCCGTCAACGTTGAGGCCGGTGGCATCACCAAACTCATTCATCGCGCGGGTGGTAGTTATCGCCCCGGCATCGGTACTGCATCCGTTCGGACCGCAGCACGGTGATTGCGATGCAGAACTAGCGATGATCGGATTGATGGTCGACATGCCCGAAAGATACCCGCGGAGGCGGTGCGGCCAACCGCTCGCGAATGTGCCAAGGGAGGGAGGGACGGAGGCACACAGGCGCCTCGTTGCGCATCACAGACGCGTGCGGATCGCCCACAGGTCCGGGAAGAGCGGATTGAAGAGCGTTGTTCGGAGATAAGCGACGCCCGGACTGCCGCCGGTGCCCTGCTTGAATCCGATGGTGCGCTCTACCATTTTTACATGGCGGTAACGCCACTCTTGAATGCCCTCGTCAAGATCCACAAGCAGTTCGCAGACACTGCGTTCGGTGGGATGGTTGTGATAGAGGTCAAGCAGTGTTTCCTGGAACGCCGGCCACTCCTGCGGCGGTTGAGTGACATCACGAGCAAGAAGCTCTGCAGGAACCGGATAGCCGCGCAGCGCCACGAACTTTGCAAACGCATCGAAGAGCGTGGGCTTGCCCCAGCGGCGCTCGATCGCCACGCGGTCTGGCGTTCCTTCTGGATAGTGGGTGAGGACGCGCGGATTCTTGTTGCCAAGCAGGAACTCAAACTCCCGAAATTGCGCACTTTGGAATCCGCTGGAGTTTGCCAAGAAACTTCGGAAGGAAAGAAATGAAACCGGCGTGATCGTTTCAATCACATCAACCTGCTGCACCATGGTCTTCAAGATGGTGAGCATGCGCTGCAATGTTGCGCACGCTTCGGGTACTTGCCCCGCGGACAGGCATTCAGCAAGGCGATCGCCTTCATGGAGTTGCTGCTTGAACCACAGTTCATAGACCTGGTGGATGATGATGAAGAGCATCTCATCGTGTTCCGGGTCCGCACTGTCGGGGCGGTGTGAAAGCGGGCGCTGCAGCGAGATGAGTTGCGGAACGCACAGGTAATCGCCATAGGTCAGGTTCATGATTGGATTCTCTTCAGGCGAGTTAGAGCAGTGTGCCGGTGAGGATCACCTTGGCCACCAAGAAGTAAATGACGAGACCGGTGACATCGACCAATGTAGAAACTGCGGGCGCGGAACTTGTTGCCGGATCAATTCGGAGTGCGCGCAGTAGAAATGGCAGCATGCTGCCGGCGATGGTGCCCAGGCAAACTACGCAAATCAGGCTGATAAACACCACTGTTGCCACTAAGTATGGATGTCCGCCGTAGTCATACCAACCCAATGACTGCCACACGACAACCCGAACAAACCCGAGCGACCCGAGCCAACTTCCGAGCACTGCGCCGGTGCCGAGTTCACGCAAGAACACGCGCCGCCATGCGGCACCTGGCAGCTCGCCAAGAGCAATCGCGCGCACTACCAGAGTGGCTGCTTGTGAACCAGTGTTTCCACCGCTGGAAATGACCAGCGGAATGAACATTGCCAGCATCACGGCCGACGCCAGTTCTATTTCAAAGTGGCTCATTGCAGTGGCGGTGAGCATTTCGCCAAAGAACAACACGGAAAGCCATACTCCGCGCTGACGCAGCAATTGCCAGAAAGGGGTTCGTGAATACGGTGTGTCCACCGCTTGCACGCCACCAAATCGGAGTTGCGTTTCCGTGTCTTCCGTCTGGGAGATATCAAGTGCATCATCAACAGTAATGATGCCGAGCATGTGCCCGCGCTCATCAACGACCGCAAGAGCCGACCGGTCATAGCGCTTGAACAGGCGCACCACTTCGGGAAGATCAGTGCGTGCTGGAATAGAGACCAGCGTGGCTTGCTCAAGATCACCAACCAGCGCGTTCGGGTCTGCCCGGACAAGGAGTCCAAGGCGCACATCAAAGAGGAGTGCGCCGGCGGCATCAACAACATAAAGAACGTTGAGTGTTTCAACACGGCGCTCAGAGCGGCGGATGGATTCAAGCGCCTCCGCAACGGTCATGCCGGGCGAGAGGCTGATGTACTCCGGCGTCATCACGTGGCCGGCGGTGCCTTCGGGGTAGCCAAGCAGTGTGCGCGTTGCTGCGAGCGCTTGCGGGCTGAGTGACTCCAAGATCCGCCGCGTGACTTCTGCTGGCAGGTCATCAAGCAGCGAGACGCGGTCATCGGGCGTCATGGCATTCACCAGCTCAAGCATCTGCTCGCTTGACAGCGAGGCGATCAGCTCCGCTTGTTGCTCCACTGGCAGGTACGAGAAGACCGCACCCGCACGATCCCGAGAGAGGAGCCGGAAGATGACGCCCTCATCATCGGATGGCAAATCAGTCAGGATTTCTGCAATATCTGGGTCGTTGAGATCATTGAGCGCGCTGCGCAGCCCCACCCAATCGCGTTGCGCGATGAGGTCTTCAACTTCAACTTGGAGTAGGTGACCGAGCACGGTCAGGCAGGGTAACTGACCGGGGTGATTTATGTGCGTGGACGAGCGGACCGAACGACGATTCCGGTCGCAGTTGAGGTTGGGATGGGGCTCAGACCGACCGAACGCGGTGGCTCAAGGCGCACCGAGTGCCCCATGAATTAATCGTTGATGTATGGCGTTTCGCGCTGTGCGGCTGCGCTTCCCACGCGAACGAAATCCGAGACGCCGGATGCATGCGAACGGAGTAGGCGGACCGTCTCTGGGTCATCACCGGTTTCCACAATGCGGACACCCTTCTCGGTGAGCTCCACGGCAAGCTTTACATGGGTATGCCGAGCGAAGAGCTCCTTAAACACGGGATCCCAAACGCGAACTTGCCGACCTTCCACCATCCGATCTCGCATAGCAAGGGCGTGGTCCTTAATGAGCGTTGCAACTGCGGGATCATCAGATTCCGTCACAGCGGCGACTCCGTTATCAATCATGGTCACGGTGCGACGAATCTTTGCGTGGTGATAGAGAAGCGTCTGCCAAACGTCACGGTCGTAAGGCTGTGTTCCGCGATCAGCCGAGCTGACACTTGTGGGAGCGCGCGGGACGGGACATACGGCCGGCGAGGCAAGCGAACCCGCAGCAGCGGATGCGGGCGCGGCGGTCGGCGTGGCCACGGCAGAAGTAGTACTCGCCGCGTTGGGCGCACACGACGCGGCGACGAGTACGAAGGACATTGCGCATGTGCAAGCAAGCGTGCGGCTGAACGATGCGGAATGTGGGTGGAGTTGTGTTGTGACCATATGTATGGCATACGCGAACTTGCGGCGGCGCAATGCCGTTTCATGGGAGAACTTACAGAATTCGATCAGGCATAAATAAACAACGCCCCTTTGTCTTTGTAAATTTTCAGCATTGAAAGGAAGGAATACTCCCGACGATTCATTTGAATCACGCTGCCGATCCCTTCGCACCCAGTGATCCCTAGTATTCCGAACCATGCCACGGAAGCCACCAGCTGCATTGAATCGCTCGACGCCTCAGACAGGAGGAGGTCGTCTCGCTGT
>JBIKZY010000212.1:0-3514 GCA_044354475.1 Phycisphaerales bacterium | reverse complement strand
CCACTTCCTGTTGAGCAAGCATGAGTTCGCGTTCGCGTTCAGCCTTGACTTCGTCGGGAACATGAAGGGCAGGGTCTGCGTCCATGGTTCCAGCGGGCGTGCCATCTTCCGGTGAGTACTTGAAGACGCCCATGGCATCGAAGCCGAACTCTTGCACGAACTCCAGCAGCTCTTCATGGTCTGCCTGCGTCTCGCCAGGGAATCCAGTGATGAAGGTGGTTCGAATGGCGATGCCCGGAACGCGTTCGCGCAACTTCTCCAAGAGCTCCGCCTGCTGACGCTTGGATGTGTGACGACGCATCGAAGTGAGCATCGAATCACTCATGTGTTGCAGCGGCATGTCGATGTACTTGACCACATTATCAAGTGATGCCATGGCATCGATCATCTCATCGGTGAAGTTGGACGGATACGCGTACATCAAGCGTGCCCAGCCGGCGCCGTGTTCGCGCACT
The DNA here is from genome assembly GCA_044354475.1 of Phycisphaerales bacterium. Classification (GTDB taxonomy): domain Bacteria; phylum Planctomycetota; class Phycisphaerae; order Phycisphaerales; family SM1A02; genus UBA966. The sequence goes on along the minus strand of JBIKZY010000212.1, from coordinate 3,059 downwards.
GCGCCGTCCACTGCGCGCAACATGCCAACCAGGCCTTCGGTATAGCCAATATCGTTGCCGAAACTGGTGGTGTCTTGACCGATCAGGTTCAGTTCAAACGCGCCATCAGCAAGCAGCGCTCGTGCTTCAGAAACGATGGTTTCCACCGGCTTGGAACGCATCTTGCCACGAATGGATGGAATGGTGCAGAACGCGCAGCGCTGGTTGCAGCCTTCGCTGACGCGCAGGTATGCCCAGTGGCGCGGGGTCAGTCGGAAGCGGTTTGAGTCATCCTCAAAGTAGCCGATGCCTTTGCCGTCCTTGCCGTTCACAGTGAGTCCGGTGGTAGCGATGCCGCGTTCGGCGGCTGCTTGCAGCGCGTTGCCTGCAATCCAGTAGCGAGGTGCGTCGGTGCCAGCGGTGCCGGGACCAGCGTTGGCTTCGCGCACGGCGCGGCCGCTCACTGCGTCCATGATGTGGTCACGATCAAAGACACCAATCATGGCGTCGATACCAGGTGCCCACTCCAGCATCTTGGCGCGGTGGCGCTGCACCAGGCAACCAGCCACGACGACGCGCTTCACCGTGCCAGCGCGTTTGCGTTCGAGTGCTTCTTGAATGACTTCAAGACTTTCGTCCTTGGACGCTTCCAGAAATCCGCAGGTGTTGATGACGATGGCGTCGGCGGCATCGTGGTCGGAGACCAGCTTGATGCCGCCCGCAGCCAAGACGCCGAGCATCTTCTCGCTGTCAACAAGGTTCTTCGGGCAGCCGAGGCTGACGAATGCGACGGAGCGAATGGAGTCATCGGAAGCGGTCATCGAAGGGTCGATTCTAGGCAGTTCCGCTCAGGACGCGAAGTGCGCCAGCATGGTGCGCCATTCCCCGTAACGGTATGGGACGTCATGCGCGTCGTGGAGGGCGCGGAGGCGGGCGAGGGTGCGCTCTGAGAGGTCTTCCTGCCACCCCGCGGCACGGGGGTCACAGAAGTAGATCCGGCAGCCGAGCGGGCGCACCGCATGCACTCCGCAGCGTCCGTTGTCTAAGAATGGGCAGTCTCCGCGCATGGCGGCGGCGCGGACCGCGGCGGCGTCCGGCACCATGCCCGAGCCGCGCAGGCACCAGGCGGCTTCGATGCCGGTGACGTACAGGCGGTGCCCGTATTCCTCAAAGCGGCAGCAGCGACCGCTGGCGTTGCAGACCGGGCGCAAGGTTTCCGTCTCGGTAGCAACAACGCCGTAGATGGCGCGCAATTCCGCGTCGATGGCTGGGTTCCATGCCGCCTCGCTCCACCGTGCGGCGAGTTCGGCAGCATCGGGAGGGAGCGCAGCGAAAGGATCAGCTGCGCCGGAATTCACCGCGGCCAGCTCCCGCCTTCGGCCTTGTCACGCTCAAGCGCAACGCGGATTTGCAGGTAGTCATGCACTGGCCCCTTATCCATACCGGGGCATGGGACGTGTTTCTTGGTGTCTTCCCACGCCTTCCGGCTGCGCAGGTTGCCATCCCAGAATGGCCAGGTGCGGCATTGCTCGGGGCGCGCTTCGTACAGACCGCACACGGCTTTGCCGGGGATTGAATTGCGATCGAGGAAGATGCAATCGTTGCCGAACTCGGTGGTCTTCTCGCGGAGTGAGCGTTGCTTTCCGACCTTGCGCGCGTAGCGCTCCAGGAATTCAGCAAGCGGGAGATTGAGTTTCTCCGCCATCGCGCGGCCTTCATCGGGCGTGAAGAGGACAACGCCTTCTGGACCCGTGCAGCAGTTGCCGCACATGGTGCATTCAAACTGGAGTCCGTCGCGATACCAAGGTTCACCCTTGCCGGGCGGAGATGGGGTCATTGTCGAATAGTACGGCGGCGCCTCATGATTTGTGAAGAGGGGGCGTCATTTCGGCTTTTGCGTCCACCGATCGCGGATGTCCTTGGAGGCCTGTTGCCGGATGCCGTTGGATTCCATCACCCGTTCGGTGGATTCTAGAAACTCTGCGCGTCGGAACACGAGCCGTTCGACATCTGTTTCGTTGAACTCCAGAACGAGCCATTCGCCATCGCTGTCGCGCATCAGATCCACGAATTCCCCAAAGTTGGACACGGGCTTGCCATTGACCGTCTTGACCGTTTGGCCTGATTTCACACTGTAGCCCCGCGCGATCGGGCTCGACATCTGTGGGCACAATACGCCGACGAGCTCACGCCCCTTCGACGGGCGCGTGTCAAGTAGATACTGCAGGGTGGGACCGCCGCCGAAGTACATCAGCCGCTGTCCATCGAAATCTGCGGAACGGAGCAGGTCCTGATGTAGGGGCCCGAATGCCAGTGGTCCGCAGACCAGATACGGGTAGTCCCCATTCGGTCGAGAGCGGATCACGCCGTCTCGTTCGCCGATTGCCGGAACGTCGACGGTCATCGTCTGGCCTGCTCGAATCACTTCGACGGGAATCGTCAGTCCATCCTTGGAACGATCAAATCGTCCGAACGCGCAGGCCATGTCTACCTTTCTGCCGCCTTCGATGGTGACCTGTCCCTTATTGTCTATCGTCATGCCATTTGCCTTGGTAATGATGTCCCAGGCCTGCAACGGACCATCTTTGTTTCCTATCACTACCACGCCGCTAGTGCCTGCGGCGATGCCGAGTTTTTGGCGCAGGGCAGGATTCTCGAGCGTCTGTGTCTGGGCGTGCAGCACGCAGTTGCCGTCAATCCGACCGGACTTCACTTCCGTCAGCATGCGGCCGATCTCCTCGGTCGCGATCAGATACGAGATGTTGTCTGTCATCATCTTGTCCATGCCGCTGAAGACCAAGCCAGCGAGCTTTCCGTCGACGAATGCCGGACCACCGCTGTTGCCGAAATTAACCGCGGCATCGATCTGCACCCGCATGCCCGCCTCGTTGTGATGACCGACACGGGACCACTCGCTCCGTGAGACGACGCCGCTAGTCGTCGACATGGATTCGCCGCCCAGGGGAAATCCCATCACGGTCACGCGGCAGCCGTCCTTTGGCAGTCCAGACAGCATCTCTACGGCGGGGTGCGCCGCATTAAAGTCGGCGTCGTCGACCTCGATCACCGCGAGATCACGA
>JBIKZY010000211.1:0-3524 GCA_044354475.1 Phycisphaerales bacterium | reverse complement strand
ACCTTGACACCCGGACGCGCCCAACTTTGGTCAGTGGAAACAGCCGTCGCTGCCGTCGTTGCGGATGCCGCCGTCGCGCCGCGCACTACGCCGGCGCCGGACTCCAGCTTGCGGCTGACCTGCGCCACCTGTTGCTCAATATCTGCAAGTTTGGCGGACATGCCCTGTTGGGCGAGTTCTATCCGCGTCTTCTGCACCATTGAAAGCCAGACGCTTCCAAGCGTTGCAAGGAGCACAACCAGAAACACGAAGTCTTTGATTCCGAATCGATTCTGCATGGATTACCTCTGAGACCGCGCAGCGTAGCGGAACGGCTGCACGTTCGGCCGTGCGGTCATGCACAACCATGCACAACCATGAACAACTACGCACCACCAATGCACGAACATGCACGCGCAATCACACATTATTGACGTGTACTCACCAACGCGAACGCGTAGCGGTTGGGTCAAAGCGCGCCCGCAGCGAGTCGCCGATGAAATTCAGCGCCACCAATGTCAGCGCGATCAGCGCACACGGCGCCGCGAGCAGCCACCACCGGCTGGTGACGAGATTCACCTCCGAAAGTCCAGCGCTTGCCAAATTGCCCCAACTCGGCACTGGCTCGCGCACGCCGATCCCAAGGAAACTCAGGAAGCTCTCGCTCAGGATCGCCGAAGGCACAGTCAACGTGGCATACACCACCATTGAACCGACCAAATTCGGCAATATATGCACGCGGAATTGCCGGAATGGTGGCACTCCTACCGCACGACACGACTCCATGAATGGCTGCGCGCGCAGGCTCAAGACTTGCCCGCGAATCACCCGTGACATGGTTAGCCAGCTGGTTCCACCGATCGCCACTAACAGCACTGCCAAATTTACAAATTGCGTAGCCCCGGGCGAAAGCGTGGTGCCGACACGGTTGACAATCCCATCGACAGCAACCGCCAGAAGCACCACGAGCAAGATCGAAGGCAGCCCGTACAGAACATCCACCGTCCGCATCAGCATTGCATCGGATCGCCCGCCCGCAAATCCCGCCAGCGAACCCCACAGCGTGCCGATCACGACCGCCACTGCCGCCGCGGACAGACCGATCGCCATACTAAAGATTCCACCCGCCAAGACGCGCGCTAGCACGTCACGACCAAGTGCATCAGTGCCAAGGACTCGCCCCGGCACGTACGCCATCGTTGCCGCCACGCGCGCAATGCGAGCCGCATCATCGGCCGGCAATGAATGCCAGTAGGGCGGCAACAAATTCAATTCAAGGTTGGAAGCCGCGTAACGCGGAGCGTCAATTTTTCCCCCAACACGCACGGCCCCAAAACTCCATGGTGCCGCAAACACACAAAGCCCCACCACGAACGCGAGGGTCCACCAGCCAACGCGAGCCCATCGACGCTGTGAAAGTTCCACCCTTGCAGTCTACGAATTTCAGGGCTTCGCGGCAGCGGGTTGCTCCGGACGCGGCTTGCCACGGCGTTCACCGCCGGCACCACCCTCTCCAAACATCCCACGTTCTTGAATCGGCTGGCCATTCTTCACCGCGTCGGTTCGCTCGGCGACCCGGGCGTCGGTGTTGCGCTGCTCTTTCACCAAATCATCACGCATGGCCTCCATCTGCTCATCAAGGGCCAACAACTCTTGGGCACGCGCTTTGAGATCGATATCCACCTGCGCACGAACCTTTGCGGCAATCTGCGCACCGAGCGCCGCAGTCTTGGTCGCGTCGCCCGCCGTTTGAGCGGCGCGGTATGCGTCACCAAGCGTGCGCAACTCCAGTTGCAAACGCACATCTTCCACGCGAATGGCGTAGAGATCCGGGTTGCGTTCCTTCAGAACTGCCAACGCCACCAATCGACGAGCACTCTGCCGCATCGCTTGCGACATTTCATCGGGAGCCTTGTTGCATTGCTCGGACAACTGTGTGGCGAGCTCGGGCGAAACATCGCGTGCCACAGCGATCACGCGGTCAATCATTTCCTGAGGCATCGGACCATCGGGGCGCCACCGCATGGCATCGCCACGCCGTGGCTCGCTTGGCTGCTTCTGCACTGCGTCATCCTTCGCCGCGCTCACGCTGTCATCCGCCCACGACATCATGCCGAACACCAACGCTGCACAGCACGCGGCGATAGTCACCACTGATCCGCGCGGATTGCATGCGTTGCTCCGCGTCAACATGGCGCCATTCATCGCTGACCTCCGGCGGCGAGCAATTCATCCAGTTCAACAGTGACATCATCGACTGAGCGCCCAGTCGTCAATCCGATGGCGCTCGCATCGAATGCGCTTCCTCCATCAGTGGCGCCAAGCGCTGTGTCGCTATCAATGAACGCCACCAGAAGCGCCTCTGATCCACTCATCGGCGTGAGTTCAACAGCGCGCACCGTCATGATGTTGGACGCGCGCGGCGGCGTACCACCAAAGACAAAGATTGCCACTGATCCAGCCAACATCACGATCGCTGCAGCAGCCAACGCCCAACGACGCGTTCGTGCACCGACAAATACCAGCGTTGCGGGCAATTGTTCCGAATGCAATTCCGTGACACTGCGCGCAAAAACTCGATCAGCCAGCCCCGGACGCTCCGCAGCGTAGGAAGCGGCCGACAAGTCCAGCCGAGCGGCGATGGCATTCAGCGCGTCGTCAGCGGGGAGGCCATGCAGGTCATGCAGGTCCGACCGATCATGGCGATCATGGGAATCGTTGTGGATGTCACTCATTGCTTGTTCCTCCTATCGAACGCCCGCCACCCGGCGCGCATTGCACTGCGGGAAGTCCCGCGGGTCGGATAATCCGGTAAATCACTGCCTGAACCCCATTCATGGTCGACCCTCCGGGGTTCGACCCGCCTCAGCCGCCGTACCTTCCAAAAATCCACGCAACTTTGCCAAGGCCCGGTGATGCCGGGCGAGCAAGGTTCCCAGCGGTTCCCCGAGGTGTAAAGCCATCTCTTTGAAGCTCATACCCCCGACATGGCGCAGGTCAATGACTTCCCGGTCGGAGGCGGAAAGCCGCTCCACGGCTGCTCGGAGCGCCCCGATTTCCTCGGCCGCAGCGCGACCAGCATTCGGGTCCGGAGCCGCTCCCGCCAGCCCCTCGAGCACCTCGTTTGCCCCGGCGGGCTTGGCGTGGCGGCGCTTGCGTCGGGCATCGTCGCGCAGGCGATTCACGGCAATCCGAAACAGCCAACTCTCAAAGCGCCCGCCCTCAACATAGTCAACCAATTTGGCTGCAATCGTGCAAAACACGGACTGGGTGATCTCTTCGGCAAGTTCTGGATCAGCCCCCTGCGAGCGCAGCAAACCGTACACACGGCCCGAGTATTCGCCCACCAAGATCCGCCATGCCGCATCGTCGCCACCCGCAGCACGGGCAAGAACCGCTGCTGATACTGGACCATCATCTGGCATTGCCGTGGATGAACGCGCTCCCCGCCGCTCCCTTGCATCGGCCTCGGTCACCCGGGCATGTCTCCGTAGTCCGCGCCGCCGTCCGAACGGCCCGCATACTCAACACCACGCGCCGATCCA
>JBIKZY010000210.1:0-3534 GCA_044354475.1 Phycisphaerales bacterium | reverse complement strand
AGCGCTGCAGAAGATGGCGCAGTCCGTCAAAGATGCGCAGTCGCAACTTGGGCAGATGAGTCAGCAGATGGATCAGATGGCATCGCAGTGCAAGAATCCTGGGCAGCAAGGACAGAAGGGCGACAAGGGTCAACAGGGGCAGAAGGGTCAGAGCGGCGAGAAGGGTGAGAAGGGCGAGCAGGGCAGTGAATCGCAAGGGCAAAGCGGCCAAGGCGAGAAGTCCGGCAAGGATGGCGGCGACATGGGACAGATGCTTGACCAAGCAGAGTCCGATCGCCAGATGGCGATGGCTGCCGACAGTGCCAACAGCCAAAGTCAGGGTGGACAACAATCAAGTGGCATGAGTGAAGCGGAAGCGGATAGCGCGCTGAGTGCCAGTGCCGAGAGTGCCAAGAGTGGCAACGGTGGTGGTAAAAAGCAGGGGTCATCTGGAAATCGTGCGGAGGCAGGTGGTGGAGACCGCGCGTTCCGTGAAACTGGATTCGGCACCAAGCTCCAGAAGGAGAAGGGCCAGAAGCAGGATGGCGACGTGATCGCGCGGCAATTGGTGGCTGGTCAGTCACCCGTGGGTGAGAGCCGCGTTGGATTGCAGGAAGTAGCCGGCACCATCGCCACTGGCTACGAGCGTGGTTCCGAGGAAGACCCAGTGCCTGCGCACTTGCGCGATGTGCACAAGCGGTACTTCGGTGACCTGCGCAAGAAATTCGAAGAACGCGGCGTGGAAGCGAAGAAGCCCGCCGGAGATGCCGGTGGGAAGTAGCCGAACGGCGCTGATCGCCGCGTCAATGAGTGCGGCGACATGGGTCTTGGCATTGGTTGCCGGCGGATGTGATCGCACGCCAACGGTCACCGTCTACGCGAGCGCCGATGAATCCGTGGCGCAGCCAGTGTTCGATCGATTTGAAAAAGAGACTGGCATTCATGTCAATGCCAAGTTTGATACGGAGGCCACCAAGACCACCGGGCTTGCCAACACGCTTCGTGCTGAGCGGGAACGACCACGCGCCGATGTCTTCTGGTCGAACGAACAAGCGGCGCACGTGGCGCTTGCTGCGGAGGGGATCACTGCGCCGTTGCAAGCGAACGGCGCGGCAGCAACTCCGGCGCGTGACGGTGCTCCTATATCGCGCGCCGCGCAATGGCCTGCAGCGTGGCGCGACACGGATGGTCGGTGGTTCGCACTTGCTGGTCGTGCGCGGGTCATCGTGTACGCGCCGGACCGCGTTCCCATGCCGCCCACGGAATGGACTGGCCTCATTGCACCGCGATGGAACGGCAAAATCGCCATGGCTGATCCGCGCTTTGGCACCACTCGCAGTCACTTGGGTGCGATGAAGACGTACTGGGATACGTTTGCAATGCCTGGCTATTACGAAGCATTCATTGAGGGCCTCGCAGAAAATCATCCGAAGGTCTTGACATCGGGAAACGCTGGCGTGGTCGATGCTGTTGCGCGCGGCGAAGCGGACATCGGACTCACCGATAGCGACGACGTGTTTGCAGCGCAGGCGCGTGGACTCAAAGTTGCCATGGTCTTGCCTCGTCACGCGCGCGAAGTGACCGCGGCAGGGGGCGGCACTTTTTTCATTCCTAATACGGTTGGAATGGTGAACGGCGCACCACACGCTGATGCTGCGCGAACGTTTGTGGAGTTCATGCTCACGCCAGAGACGGAGCAGCAACTCGCCGCTATGCCAGCAAGGCACGCGCCGCTTGTTCACCCAGCCACTGCGAATGACTTTGTTGTTCCGGATCCGCTGGTCATTCCGCCGCAGTTTGTGGCTGCACAATCCGATGCCGCGGTGGATGCATTCTTCGCAGCAGTCCGCGCGGTTGCGGAGGAGAAGTAGGTGTCGGGGGGATTCGGCGCGCGCATGTTGGTATCCGCAGCGATCGTGCTCTTTGCAGTGGCAGTGGTGTGGCCGATGATCGCGGGCGCGCGGCTCCTTGCCGTCGGTGGTGAGATTCCTGCAACCTTTGACGGCGCTCGGACGCTCGTTGCAACGCTCGGTTGGTCAGTGCTCGCGGCAGCGTGCGCAACGGTGGTTGGCTGGCCGGTGGGTCGCGCGATTCGCGCTGCGCGCAGGGGAAATCTGCTGCTGGCGCTCTCAGTAGTGGCGGCTGCGTTGCCCCCATACGCGGTGTTCTGGACGTGGTGGCAGGCGGCGGGTCCCGGATCAATGGTGGGCGATTGGAGCGCTCGCGGTGGGCATTCGGATTCATTGCGGACAGCGCTGTTGTTAGCAGGGCTGACATCGTGGGCGTGGCCGTTGGCAGCGTGGATGGTGGCGGGGCGTTCAGCGGGCGCAGAACCACTCGAACGAGAAGTGGGTGCCGTCGACGGCGAAGGGGTGCCCGATCGCCTCCGGCGCGCGTGGCGTACCGATCGCAGTGCGTTGGCATTGGCGTTTGCAGCGCTCATCGTGGTGATTGGCGGATCGACCATCGCCTTTGACTTAGCGCAGGTGCCAACCTTTGGGTTTGAACTTCGCACGCTGGACGTTCAAGGAATCCCAGCAAGCGTGGTGCTGCGCGCGGCGTGGCCAGTGCTGCTCTTTGCATGTGTCGGCGCTGTGATCTTTGCGTGCTGGCCGATCACCCCGCGCGACGATGGACCGGCGCTCGCGCGTCGCGGCGCGGGAGGGATGGCGTGGATAGTGTTGGCGTGCACGTTGATTGCCCCGCTAGTAACGCTGGCGTACGCACTGATCACCCAGGGAGCACTCGACCGATTTGTAGCAACAAGCGTACGCGGTGCTGCTGGAACGATCGGTACCGCGGCCATCGCGGGCGCGCTCATTGGCTTAGTGGCGTGCGGGCACTTGCTGCTTGCTGCACGCGGAACACGCGGCACGCGCTTCTTGGAACGCGTCATGCTGGCTGGTTGGATGATTGCCGCGCTGGTGCCCGCCACCGTGGGGGCATTGACCTTGGTAGCAGCCTGGAATATTGATTCTGTTGGTCCATGGATATACGACACACCGGCGGTGGTGGTGCTCTCACACCTCGGGCGATTCGGCGTTGTGGGTGCGTGGCTTGGCCGCCTGGCAGCACTGCGCGAGCCGCGTGAACGTCGGGAATTGCGCGCCATTGATGGAGGAGGTTCGCGCGGCTTGCTGCACGCGTTGGCGCCTGAAGTCCGCGGCGCGGGCATGGCCGCCGTACTGGTGGGCACCACGCTTGCGGCCGGCGAAGTAGTGGCGGCGGCGCGTGTGGAACCGCCCGGTTGGGCGTGGTCGGCATCTACTTTGCTGAACGCTATTCACTATCAGCAGCCAGCAACTGTGCTTGGATCACTGCTTGCCTTACTGTTGGTGGCGGCGGGTGCTGGAGGTGCAGTTGCGTTGATGAGCGCGCGCGGCGAACGCATGCGCGGGACAGCCGCGCTGCTGTTACTGATGGTGGTGATTGCCGGCTGTCGTGAAGTGCCAGTACCGCCAAGTGGTCCGCACGTTCAGGCAACGCGATGGTTTGGCGCACCCGGGCGCGGTCGCGGGCAATTTGAGTATCCGCGCGCGATGGACATTGATCCGC
>JBIKZY010000209.1:0-3546 GCA_044354475.1 Phycisphaerales bacterium | reverse complement strand
GATCGCAACCGCACGTCTCCGTTCGCCTTCACTGGCAACAAGTTTGAGTTCCGCGCCGTTGGTTCAACAAGTGCCGTTGCATGGCCGAACACCGTCCTCAACACCATCGTTACCGAGAGCATTGACTACTTGGCAACCGAACTGGAGAAGAAGGCCGGCAAGAATCCATCGGCTGCGAAACTTGAAGCTGCAGTCAAGACCGTGCTCAAGGACACCATCAAGGCGCACCGCCGCGTGTGCTTCGATGGCGACGGTTACGGTGAGGCATGGCATAAGGAAGCCGAGAAGCGTGGCCTTCCCAACTTGCGCAGCACTGCTGAAGCCTTGAGCGCATTCAGCACCAAGAAGGCGCGCGATGTCTTTGCCAAGTACCACGTCTTGAACGCGCGTGAACTTGAGGCTCGCTATGACGTGCTCGTCGAGAACTACTGCACGGTGATCGGCATTGAAACTCGAACCATCATTCAGATGGTTCGCACGCAGATTCTCCCCGCCGGTCTCCGGACCCAGGAAGAATTGGCCACCACTGTGGGCGCCACGCTTGCGGCCGATGTTGACTGTGCCGAAACACAAGCCGACCTGCGCCATTACGTTGGCTTGGTGAATGACTTGCGGGTTGCTGTTGCTGAACTGGAAAAACTCGCCGCCAAGCACCACAAGGATCACGCCACCGAGATGCGCTTCTTGCGCGACAACACCGTGCCCGCAACGGCACGTGTTCGCGCCGCATGTGATGCACTCGAACGCGTGACTCCGGACGACAATTGGCCCCTGCCCACCTACGCCGAGATGCTTCTCATGAAGTGATCGGCACGGTTCGGCGATGGACGCCGATCCCCGTATACTGCTTCGCTTTCCCCAGAACTAGATACAAGACCTAGACACCAGACCCAGACACCAGACCTGATCGAGCAACACTATGGCCACTGAGAGCACCGTCGTCGTCGAGAACATTGGACCTGCCCGCAAGCGACTCAAGATCACCATCCCCGCAGCGATGGTGGACGAGCGTCTCACTGAGGCGTATGCCAGTGCTCGCAACGAGGCGAGTATTCCCGGCTTCCGCCGCGGCAGCGCGCCGATCGGTCTGATTGAGAAGCGCTTTGGACCGTCGATCTTGGAGGACCTGCGTCGCCGGCTCCTCACCGACGCGTACTCCAAGGCGCTGCAGGATCACAAGCTCCAGCCAGTGTCTGACCCGGAGGTTGACGAATCAGCTGCCGATGTTGCCATCCAGCGCGGCAAAGCCATCGAAGTGTCGATGGACATTGAAGTCATCCCGGAGATCGCCCTGCCAAAGTTGGAGGACGTGGAAGTCAGTCGCCCAGTGGCAGAAGTTGACGAGAAGTACCTCGCTGACGAAATCCGCCGACTTGGCTACCGCTTCGGAACTCCGACTCGCATTGATGGTCCATTCGAGACGCTCGATCGCATGGTCGGCAAGGCCACGGTGCGCGTCAAGGGTGCCAAGCAGGATCCGTACTTTGAAGCCGCTGAGTGCCTAGTCGTTGTGCCGGACGTGGAAGACGAAGGCAAGGGACAAGTGCTCGGCCTCATGTTTGACGACCTGAGCAAGCACGTCACTGGTAAGAAGGTCGGCGACTCCATCATCCTGAAGACCACTGGCCCAGAAGTGCATGAGCGCGAAGACCTTCGTGGTGCAGAAATCACCGTGGAATTCATGCCAACGCAAGCAGAACGCATTACTCCAGCCGAACCAGCCGCAGTGGCTGAATCGCTTGGCCTGGGTGCAGTTGAGAACCTGCGCGAGCAAGTGAAACTCTCCCTTGAATCACGCCGCGATCAAGAGCAGCGCGCCGCCATGCGCGAGCAGGCCGCTGAGTGGCTCCTTGAGAAGGTAACCTTCGATCTTCCAGAGAAGATGTCGGGCGCCCAAGTTGCACGCAACATTGAGATGCAGCGCATCCAACTGCAGCAACAGGGACTCGAAGAGGCGCAGATTGAGCATCGCCTTGCAGAGATCCGCGGAGCCAGCGAAGAAGACACCCGCAAGCGTTTACGCGCCTTCTTCATTCTTGCACGCTTGGCGCAGGATCTCGGTATTGATGTCTCCGACGCCGAACTCAACGCATCGATCGTGCAGATGGCCCGCTCGCGCGGCACTCGCCCGGATCAGATTCGTACTGAACTCCAGCAGAATGGCCGCCTGAACGAGATGGCTTTGGCCATCCGTGAAGCCAAGACGCTTGACCGCGTTCTTGCCAAGGCCAAGGTCACTGATGTGCCGGCCGAGGAATGGAACAAGATCGTCGCCGAGAAGCAGAAGGCGGCAGCGGCGCGCGTGGCACCAAAGAAGAAGGGGTAATCCGCGCGTGAACGCCGGGTCAAACGACGCCCTGTTCTGGATCGGCATCGTGGCACTCTTCGTGCTGATTGTCGGCGGAAGCGGCATTGTCTTTTGGGCTCGGCGCGCTGCGAAATCACCCGATCTCGGAGCATCACCCGGTTTCACGCTCGATGACATGCGCGGCATGCTTGAGCGCGGTGAGATGACGCGCCGCGAGTTTGACACCGCGCGCGATGCCATGGTGCAACGAACCCGCGAGAATGCCAAGAAGGAACGGGATCAGCGCGGGGGCACCGACTGGGGCTCTGAGGAACCACGGCGGACGCCGCGCCGATAGTCCTAATTGTGGTTTTTGACGCCCGATCCCGCCGATAAGGGTTGTTCGATCTGAGGAATCCACGTAAGAACTTGCGAATGACGGTTCGCAAGCCATGATGGAAGTCTTCACTTCAGAATCCCCCCTTTCAGACCGATAGACTTACTCCCGTCGATCGATGCGAGCGATTCGCGACCGATCCACCGTATTTAAGGAACCACTGACACATGCAGCCTATGCCGAGCCGTGAACCCAACCCCGCCATCCCGCAGCGTGCCAATGGCAACTCGGGTAATTCCAAGCGCGGCGGTGGTCGTGAGTTTGGTGATGGCTTCGGCGGCGGAACCGGTGGTGGCCCCAGTGGACCAGGCGGCGGTGGTGCGTCCGGTAGTGGCGGCGGTGGCGGTGACGGATTCCGTGGTCGCAAGGTCACCACCTGCAGCTTCTGCGGCAAGACCAGTCGCGAAGTCGGGCCGATGGTTGAAGGTCCCAGCGACGTCTATATCTGCACCAACTGCACTGACCTTTGCCAGAACATCTTCAAGCAGGAGCGACGCCGCGTCACTGGCAGTCGCCCGCAACTTGGACAGATTCCGTCACCGCGGCAGATGAAGGAATTCCTGGATCAATACGTGATCGGCCAAGAGAACGCTAAGCGCGCGTTGTCTGTTGCCGTGCACAATCACTACAAGCGACTCTCGCAACTTGAGAACGAGCAATCACAAGTGGAGCTCGATAAGTCCAACGTGTTGATGATCGGTTCCACCGGTACCGGCAAGACACTGTTGGCCAAGACGCTTGCGCGCATCCTGAATGTTCCGTTTGCGATCGGCGACGCCACCACGCTGACCGAGGCTGGCTACGTCGGTGAAGATGTTGAGAACCTGCTCCTGAAGTTGCTGCAAGCTGCTGATTTCGACCT
>JBIKZY010000061.1:0-13056 GCA_044354475.1 Phycisphaerales bacterium | reverse complement strand
TAGACGATGAAACCCCGATGCGCGTCCTTATTGTTGATGATCAGCCGATCATCGCAGAGGCAGTCCGGCGCATGCTGCTGCCGCATAAGAATATCCAACTGATTGCCTGCATCAAGGGATCTGAAGCCTTGGCCAAAGTTGCCGAGGTGGACCCCGACGTCATCCTGCAAGACTTGGTGATGCCCGATGCCGACGGCCTGGAATTGGTGAGCGCGTATCGACGTAATCCAGCGTTGGCGCGTACCCCGCTGATTGTGCTGAGCGTCAAGGAAGAGCCATCAATCAAGGCTGAGGCGTTCGCACGCGGCGCCAACGATTACTTGGTGAAGCTTCCCGATCCTCTGGAATTGATTGCACGCATTCAGTACCACGCCCGCGCCAACCGCGCGCAGAAGGAACGCGACGCAGTATTCAACGCCCTGCGCGCCGAGCTTGATAGCGCTGCCCACTATGTACAGAGCCTGATTCCAGAGCCAATCGAAGGACGTGTGCGCACGCGCTGGGCGTTTGTGCCTTCTGCGAGCCTCGGTGGTGATAGTTTCGGCTACCACTGGCTTGATGAGAATCGCATGGCCATCTACCTACTCGACGTGTGTGGTCACGGAGTCGGTCCGGCTCTGCTCTCAGTGAGCGTCATGAACGCCATGCAGGTCAATGCACTGGGCGGCGCAGATCTTGGCGACCCGGGCGCGGTGCTTTCGGCACTGAATGAGATGTTCCCGATGAGTAAGCACAACGGAATGTTCTTCACCATGTGGTACGGCGTGGCGGACCTGTCACGTCGGGAGCTGAAGTATTCCAGCGGAGGTCACCCACCGGCGTTGCTGTACACCCCGGGCGGCACCGACAAAGAACTCGGCGGTAATGAAGACATCAGCGGCCCAATGATCGGCGCCTTCAGTGGCGCCCCCTACGGCACCGCGACGACGGCTTTGCTACCCGGAGCACAACTCTTCGTTTACAGCGACGGCATCCACGAGATCATGCAGGAAGACGGTACGTGCTGGGCCTTAGAGGCTTTCCTTGCCAACGTTTCTGAAGAAGTTCGCAAGGGTGACGGCTCCGTGGAACGCTTGATCGCCCGCAGTCGACTCATCGGCAAGCGCACTGACTTTGAGGACGATGTCAGCTTGCTTGAAGTTACGTTTGAGTGATGACCCCCACTCACACGTTCCACCTATCGCCCGGCAGGAGTTGCCTTAGATCCAACACTGCTGGCGATACCACGCCACGGCGTCACGGGTGGCATCCTCGACTGGTCGCGGAGCCAAGCCCAGCTCGTTGAGCGTGGCGGAGTGGTCAAAATGCATGGTGCGCCGCGTGAGCCGAACGCCGGTCACCGTGGCCATCGGAATGCGGTGCGAAACGGCGTCGGCCCATCGCTCACTGCACCAACCGACCGCGAGCGCTAACGGGTACGGAATCGAATAGCGCGGTGCGGGGCGGCCAACGATGCCCGCCAGCACCCCCAACCAGTGCGCAAGCCGGGTGTTGTGCGCACCCAACATGTAACGCACTCCCGGCCGACCACGGTCCATCGCGCGCACTAGCCCATCGGCAACGTCGCGCGCGTCAATGAGATTCACACTGCAGTCCAGGTAGGCGGGAATCTTGCCGCGGCAGAACGCAACGGCCAGTCGGGTGGGCGGCGTCTGGTTGCGATCCCCCGGCCCAATCGGCAGCGTTGGGCTACAGACGATCACTGGACTGCCTGCCTCTGCAAGCTGAAACGCCGCGCGTTCCGCGCGGAACTTACTGAGGCAGTACGGACCGATCATGTCTTCCTCGCGGAACCGCGCAGACTCGATCGATGGGTGGTTCAATCCGGGTTCACCCGATGTCAGAATGCTCTCGGTACTCACGTACAAGACGCGACTCGCGCCACCATCAAGCGCGGCGCGCATGACGTTCAGCGCCCCGACATGGTTGATGGCATCAAACTCGCCGCGATCACGCCGCCAGAGATTGGGGTCTGCGGCAAGGTGATAGACGCGCGTGCATCCGCGCATGACTTCCTGCATCGCAGCGTTATCACGAATATCGGCGCGCACCAGTTCCACATGCTTGAGCGGAAGATGTTCAACAGAGGCCGCCGGATGCTCCACCACGCGCACCGCTTCGCCTGCCTGAAGCAATCGATCAACAAGGTGGGATCCAATGAATCCGGCTGCACCGGTGACAACATTCATCGGAACGCTCCGCTCGAAAGCGATGCGGCCATCTGTTGCAGGTGCGCCGGCGATGGCGCCTCACGCTGCGCAGAGATGCGTTCCACCATGGTGATCACGGCGCGGTTGATTGGGCATGGGTGACTACCAGCCAAGCGCACCAAGTGACCGTTATACGCATCGACTTCAGTACGACCGCTCCCCATGTCGGGGCTCATTGAGCAATACGTTCCACGTAGCGACGGCCGAAAGAACACGCCCATGATTCCCGGAAGAAAGGGCGTGGACAAAATCCGCATCACTGTCGTTGGATGAAACGGACCGATCTTCTCAAGTTGCTGACCAACGCCGTGAAGGATGTTGTAGTTCTCGCGCAGCAATGCAAAGAACAGCCGTTGCGCCAGCGGGTCGGTCAGTAGCCCGGCGTTATCCACGCCGGCGCTTGCTGCAAGCGGCGAGATGGCCGCGTTGTACATCAGCTTGGTTGCCTTAAACGGGCGAACGTCGTCGACATGTTCCACTGCAAAGAGCTTGCCCGCGCGGAACGCGGCAGCCAATGCAGCGATACGCCCTGCCTCCTCGGCGCTGACCGAACGGCGCGCCCCGATGTGTAATGAACCGGCCCGAGTGATGCGCGCGACCGGACGGTCCGCCGGGCATGCAGAAACAAATGAGGCAATCGCTTCACTCGGATGACCGCGACGCTCGAGGGCAGGTTCAAAGCCATTCTGGATGGGAAGCAGCGCTTGCTCATCGGGCAGACGCGCCAGAACGGCAGCATTGTCAAAGGTCTTGGTGCACAGAAGAACGGTGGCGCCCGGGGGCGGGCTCCAAGACTCAAAGTTCACAAAGTCCACCCGCATCGGTGGCTGATCATCAAGAACCATGCCCGAAGCGCGCCCAGCAGCAACTTTGGCGGCGTTTGCATCAACCATGGTGACCGACCAACCGGCACGAACCAGGCAAGCAGCCGCGGCGATACCAATGCCGCCGGCGCCGAGGATGTGTGCCGTGGGAGTCAAGGGTGGCAAATTACCACGCTACCGGTCCGCTCGCGTCATGACACAATCCACCACATGGCCGAACATCGAACTCCCAAACCCCGACCAGTACTTGCACCCATCGAGGCGCCGCTCCCTGCGGCACCGGTACACGGATGTCGGGTGTGTGGGCGCCGCACGTTGCGCACGCTTGCGGTGATTGACACGCTGACCTACTGGCGCTGCGGAACGTGCCAAGCGACGCTATTGGCGGACGCGCATCTTCCGACTCGTACTGATGAACAGGCGCGCTACGCGCAGCACAACAATGATCCGAATGACAAGGCGTACCGAGCGTTCCTGCAGCGGGTTTCCGATCCGCTACTGAAGCGACTGCCCGCCGCGCAAGAGGGTCTTGATTACGGCTGTGGACCAGGCCCCGCGCTCGCGCACATCTTGGGCGACGCGGGGCACACCATGCAGATCTATGACCCGATCTTCTTTCCGGACACCGATCCGCTGGAGCGCGACTATGACTTCATCACCTGCACGGAAGTGGTGGAGCACTTCCATCATCCGCGCGCTGAGTTTCAGCAGCTTGATCGATTGCTGCGACCCGGCGGAACATTGGCGATCATGACGAACTTTCAGACCGATGACGAGCAGTTTGCAAATTGGCACTATCGGCGCGACCCCACCCATGTCACCTTCTATCGCGAGGCAACCTTTCGATCAATCGCCCAAGATCTGGAGTGGATATGCCATATTCCAGCAAGAAATATCGTGATGATGCAGAAGCAGTGGCTATGAAATCAGTCGCGATGATCATGCACGTGCTCGTTTCGTGTGTGGGCATTGGCGCGCTGAGTGCATGCCAATCGAACGTCTCTCTGGCAACACAGAGCGCAGTCGCCACGCAACAGTTTGAGTTCTCGCGCATGGTGATGGGAGCGCCCTGCCGCGTAGTGTTCTATGCACCGAACGAGGAATCAGCCAACGAATCCGCGCGCGCCGTGTTCGATCGCCTCGCGCGCGTTGAGGAGGCCCTCAGCGACTGGATGCCTGCAAGCGAAACTCGACAGCTTCCGTCGGCAGCGGGCGTGCAGACGATAGTTGGAGCAGACCTAGCGAACGCCCTGAGCGTGTCGCTCAACTACGCACGTATGACTGACGGTGCATTTGATCCAACCGTCGGCGCACTCACCAAGCGATGGCGTGCGGCACGAAGCGATGGGCGTTCGCCGGACGCAGCGGAACGGCAAGCACTGCGCGCCCGCTGCGGTTGGCAGCAAGTGCAATTTGATGCCGCCACGCAGACCTACACCGCACTGGTACCGGGCCTGGAACTTGATTTCGGCGGAATTGGCCAAGGAATCGGCGCCGATGCCGCACTCGCCGTGCTGCGCGAGCGCGGCATCACCTGCGCGTTGATTGACCTATCCGGCGACATTGCCGTCAGTGATCCGCCGCCTGGTCGCTCTGGATGGAAGATTGACCTTGATGATCCCTGGCATACGCAACTTGAATTAGCGAATGCCGCAGTCACCACCAGCGGCGATCGATTTCAGCATATGGATCTTGCCGCCGAGGGCGGAACCACCACGCGCCGAAGCCACATCATTGATCCGGCGACCGGCGAGCCGCTGACCACCCGAGTTGAGGTTGTAGTAGTGGCGCGCACCGGCGTCGAGGCCGATGCACTTGCAACCGCACTCTCCGTGATGGGGCCAGAACGAGGACGCGCCCTGCTTTCCAGTTTGCCCAGCACCAGCGCCCGGTGGCGCTATGAAACAGAACGCAACCCAGTGGTAACCAGCGCAGGGTGGCCAACCCCCGCGCTCCGTGTTCACACCATGCCGGGCATCGCTACCTTCTGAACCATGCCTGGACCCGGCTTGGGGTCCTTCGGTACAAGGTCCATCGGGTCAGCGAGCGCTGCACTCCACTCCAAATCCTTGCCGGTGTACGCGGACATACGGCCCATGATTGCAGTCATAGTGCTTTCTGCAATGCGCTTTCCTTCATTGATGTACGGCGCATTGCCACGAACCGCCTCTTGCAAATCAACGTGCTCAACCACGTATGGATTGGGGTTTTCGCCTGCAAACGTCCATGTATTGCGACCGCGGCACTGCGCGCTGCCGCTGGTGGTGAGCATCGTGCCTTCCGTGCCGTAGATGATCTCTTCTACTTTGCCGTCCGTGTTGTCCTGCTGGCGGCACATGGAAGCGCCGAGGCGATCATCGGAATACTCGTAATGAATAGAGAAGTGATCGTTGATGGCACCAAACGCCGGCTCGGTGCGAACTTGGCGACCACCGGTCGCAACACAACGAAGCGGCACGCCACCCATCGCCCAATTCACTACATCAATATTGTGCACGTGTTGCTCAACGATGTGGTCGCCAGACAACCAGGTGTAGTAGAGCCAATTTCGAATTTGGTTCTCGATCTCTGAGAGTTTTGGATCTGGCGTCTTGTTCCACAGACCACCCTGATTCCAATAGCAACGCGCAGCGATTGGCCGTCCGATCGCGCCATCCTGGATCTTGGCCATCGCCTCGATGTAGCAGCGTTCGTGCCGACGCTGCGTCCCCGTCACGATGCACAACTTGCGCTCAGCAGCGCGCGCGGATGCATCAAGCACCGTGCGAATTCCACTTGGATCAACCGCAACGGGCTTCTCAAAGAAGATGTGCTTGCCAGCGTCAACCGCCGCAGCAAAGTGCGTTGGTCGGAAGCCCGGTGACGTTGCAAGAATCACCATGTCGCAGTCAGTGGCGAGCACCTTGCGGTAGGCATCAAAGCCTGAGAAGCATGCTGAACTGGCAACCACGCCGCGCGGATTCTTTGCCAGTCCGGCAGCAGCACCTTGAACGCGATCTGGAAACAGGTCGCCAAGCGCCACGATCGTGGTGTCCGGACTCGCCTTGAGCGCATCAAACGCAGCACCTGTACCGCGGCCACCGCAGCCGATGACGCCGATGCGAATTGCCTTGCCCTTGGATTCACTGGGGCTTGGCGGCGGAACGGTGCCCGTCAATGCGCGGGAACGCGTCAGAACAATTGGTACAGCAATGACCGATGCTAGGAGCGCCCCGCCGGTGCCCAGAAAACTACGGCGAGTTGGTTCCGGTGTCGTGCTTGGCGTCTGTGGTGTACGGTCGGTCATGTACTGATCCTTACTTGGTCATTCGTGGTGCTTCGCCAACGATCACAGAACTTTGTACTGCCCTGGCTTCTTCTCAAGCGGCATTTCCAAAGGACCCATGATGTACTGCTTGGGCGAAAGCGATTCCGTCGAGGCGATCGCCTGCTCCCACGTGACCTGTTGCCCGCTGTACGCCGCCATGCGGCCAAGCACCGCCATCATGTTGCTGACCACCATCCACTCGCCATCGTTGATGACCTTGCCATCACGAATCGCCTGGAAGAGTTCGTTGTGCTCGTTCTGATACATGTCAGACTTGGGAGCATCGGCTGGGTATTCCCACAGCACATCGCCTGCAGGATCCTTAATCACATGCGTCGGGCCCCATCCGTTGATGAAGCACTGGCCCTTCGTGCCGGCGATCCAATCGGTGTTCTCAAAGTAGCAATCTGGCTCCTGCCGGCAATTCAAGAACGCACGGCGACCATCGGCCCACTCGTACACGATGGCAAAGTGGTCATAGACATCGCCGCGTTCCGGCATAGCTTCGCGCAGTTGGCGCCCGCCCATTCCAACGGCGCTCTTTGGTGGCTCGTTGCGGAAGCACCAGTTCACCTTGTCCACCGAATGCACCGCCTGCTCCACCATCTGATCGCCGGAAAGCCAGGTGAAATGCTGCCAATTGCGCACTTGGAACTCCATATCGCTCCAACCGGGCTGGCGCTTGTTGGTTCCCAGCGGACCGGTGTAATAGCAGCTGTACATCGCCATCGGCGTGCCCAAGGTGCCCTTCTCCAGCTGCGCAAACGTAGCAGCCTCTGGGGCTGATCGACGCCAGCAGAAGCCCGACATCAAGTTGATGTTCTTCGCCTTGGCAGCCTTGGCACTCTCGACCACGCTGCGGTAGCCAGGCGCATCAACGAACATGGGCTTCTCACAGAAGATGTGCTTGCCAGCAGCGACTGCCTCGGCAAGATGCATGGGTCGGAAGTGCGGCGCGCTGCAGAGCAGCACCACGTCAACACCTGATGCGATCGCTTGCTTGTAACCATCGAACCCAGAGAAGCGGCGCTCAGCCGGCACCTGCACGCGATCCTTCGATGGATGCTTCTCAAACTGCTTGAGGCAACTATCCATGCGATCAGGGAAGACATCGGCGACCGCCCAGAGGATCACGCCCTTGTCTGCCTTCAATGCCTGATTTGCAGCACCCGAACCGCGACCGCCGCAGCCGATGAGCGCCACCTTGAGAGGCTTCAGAGGAGTACCGGTGTCCTGCGCGCCCAGCACCGATGGTGCAATGAATGCTGCCATTCCTGCCGCAGAGGAGATGGCGACGAAATCGCGGCGAGTGATGCCGCCCGAGGTCTGTTCTGTAGTCATTATTTCTTCTCCGTTGCTGCAGGCACTGCGCCACTTGGCGCGGGTTTCATGTTTGTGTTGGCATCGTTGGTTACGACGCGCATTCCAATGTACGGACCATCAACGAGCCACCACACGCTCTTAGGGAACTGTGGGTCGCTTTCATTCCAATCCTCGGTTTCCGGGATCGGTTTCATGGCGGCGGGGTCGATCTTCTTGTCCTTGAATGAGCCACCAAGAATGCAGAACGTTCCATCCGCGGCAACGCACCACTCCGCGGCGTTGCCCCAAAGATCAGCAAGGCCGATGGCATCAAGTTTCTTGGAGCCAATCTTGTGCGACGCATTCTTTGCATCCGCCGCGGTCCACGCGCTCTCAGTGATTGAATCGACACTCACCGGAGTCTGCTTCGCCATGCATTGCCACTCGGCAACGGTTGGCAATCGATAGGTTCTGCCCGTCTTCTTGGAGAGCCACTCACAGAATTGCACTGCGCCCTTTGAACTCATGGAGATCGCGGGCCAACCTTGGTGCCCGTACCCACGATCAACCGAAACGTACGGCTTGGTGGGACGCGTGACCGCATCACTCTCCGGAGTACTGGCGCCCGCCTTCTGATCAAGCTGGTAGAGGAACGCGTCAAAGAGTTCCCACGGAACTTCGGTACGCGCGGCAAAGAACGGGGCGGCACCGTCACATGCGGGAACAGCCATCATGTCGACGCGGATCGCAGTACCAGCAATGGTGTCCGTGAACGCGGGTGCAACGGAAGCAGCGGTGGATCCTGCGCCCGTCGATGGCGCAACAGCGGGTGGCGCGGCCGTTCCGGACGCAGCGGGCGTCTGCGGCGCCGCACCGCTACTCGCCATCGATGCAGTCACCGCGCCCATGAAAGCGCCCATGACAGCGAACGATCGGGAAACACGATTCTGACACCAATGCTCCATGCAGGGAACGGTACCGCGAAGCGGCGTGGCGGTTGCGCGCCTCGGGCACATTCCACCGCCTCTGAAACCCCCGCTACCCTGCCCAACCATGAGTCCTTCCATTGCGATACATGCCGCCCATGCCATCAGCACCGCATATGCCGCGAATGACGTGACTAGCAGTGGTGCCGCGGACATCCCGTCCGCCGTGGTGCACCTACCCACATGGACCGTCATTCCGTTCGCGGCGCTTCTGGGCGCCATCGCCGTACTGCCACTTCTCAGGCAAACCGCGCATTGGTGGGAGTCCAACCGCAACAAATTCATGGTGTCCGCCGGATGCGGGCTGGTTGCCCTTGCCATCGTCGGTGCTCTGGAGGGCGGTTCGGGCGCCTCCAAAGCTGCACTGCACGCTGCCGCCGAGTTCATTCCGTTCATCGTGCTGTTGTTCTCGCTGTATGTGATCTCTGGGGGCATCCTGATTTCTGGGCACATTCCAGGCTCGCCGCGTGTCAATACCGCCATCCTTGCGCTGGGTGCCTTGGTGGCCAACCTGCTTGGAACCACGGGCGCCAGCATGCTGCTCATTCGACCACTGTTGCGCGCCAACGGAAAGCGCAAGCACCGAGTCCACGTGGTGATCTTCTTCATCTTCATTGTCAGCAACATCGGTGGACTGCTGTTGCCGATTGGTGATCCGCCACTCTTCTTGGGCTACCTGCGTGGCGTGCCGTTCAACTGGACACTCACGCTCTTTCCTGAGTGGCTGATCGCCAATCTGCTGCTACTCACCGTGTTCTTTGCAACGGACAGGTTCCTTGCGCGCAAGGAAGGTGCTGCTCCTGACCCAGCGGACATGGACGAGAGCACCGCACCCGCCCCCGTGATCCGCATCGCAGGTGCGCAGAATGTGCTGTGGCTTGCGGGCGTTGTTCTTGCAGCAGCATTCATGGTGCCCGGCAAGGAGTTCTTCCGCACTGGCTTGACGATTCCCGAAGGCGGTCGCGAGGGCATCATGCTCATGTGCGCAGCAGCAAGCCTCATGCTCACGCCGCGTGCGGTGCGCAAGGAAAATCACTTTGCATTCGGTCCAATTATTGAGGTTGCTGCGCTATTCGGCGGACTGTTCCTAGCCATGCAGCCCGCGCTGGAACTGCTCATTGATCGTGGCGGGCAGTTGGGCGTGCAATCGCCTGCGCAATTCTTCTGGGCGACCGGGCTGCTTTCCAGTTTCCTTGATAACGCGCCCACCTACCTGGTGTTCGCCGATGTGGCGCGAACGGTGACGCCGCAGGACATCACCAACGGCATCCACTATTCCGGAGCGTGGATCGATCCCGCCCTGCTCGGCGGCGTCAGTTGCGGCGCCGTGTTCATGGGCGCGAACACATACATCGGCAACGGGCCGAATCTGATGGTGGCCGCCATTGCTCGCGAAGATGGCGTGGCCATGCCAACATTCTTTGGCTACATGTTGTGGTCGGGCGCGATTCTGATGCCGATCTTCATCCTGATCACTTTCGTGATGTTCTGATCGATCACGGCTCGGCTTGTTTGCGCATCATGTCCCCGGCCTGACCGAGGTCTTTCTGCACATCTCCACTCGAGCCGATCTGCACTGAATCCTTGCCGACTTTCAGTTCGATGGCACCGCTTGGCGCGCCTGCCTTGGTCCCGTCACCCTTCTGCTTCATCATCGCAAAGATTATGCCCTGCGCGACGGCACTTTCAGCAATCATGCGACCGGCGCGCTCACTTGCAGCACTGAGATTCTTAAATTTGCCAGTGTCAAGTTCATTCTCAAAGTCAGCAAGCGCGTTCTCCACAGCGATCATCATGAACGCGAGCACTGCCCACTCTTCGCGCGTTTCCGGGAAATAGCCACTGCCACGAATGAGATTCACCGGAACGGCAATGCGCCAGCCCTCGGACGTTTCCCGCATGGCGAGCGTGCCGCCGAGTACTTGTTTGCCATCAATGGTGAACGCCGCCGTTCCATCGCCAAGATCGTCGACCACCAAACGCGAACGGTTTGCATCAAGCCAACCGAACGGATCGGCCATCACGGAGGTGAATACATCGCCGAAGCCACTGCGGTTTGCCCACGAGCCGCCCTTGGCAAGTTCCTTCGCCACATCGGCGGGATACTTCGTCTGTAACTTCTTGCTCACGCGCCAGAGTTGCGCAAGCATGTCGCCAGTCTTCTTCTTCACGTCGCTGATGGCGCTGGCCTCAGTGACGCCGTCGGAGAAAGTCATATCGCGCGCCTCGATGTCGATCATGGTCGGCAAGAGTTCAGGGCGTCCGTCCTTGACCATCTGCGCCATGGCGTCAACGGCCAATGCTGGAGTGCTGGAGTCGTAGCGAGGCTTCTTGCATCCGCCCAGGGCGACCATCGCTGCAAACAGCAGCAGTGCGAGGGCACATGAGGCAGGGCCGTTGGCATTCAACCGCCGACCGGCAGCAATGCCGCCAAACACGTGCAAATTCGCACCTGTGCGCTGTAACTGCCGAGAGACTGACGCCATTTTCGCCATGTGGGCATAGTAGGCGGGTTTCCTCCCTTACACTTTTTGCGATGCGCATTGAATTGAATGGCCAACACAAAGAACTGGACGGCCCAGCCACGGTCGCCCAGCTGCTGCTGACCCTCGGCCTGGAGCGAGCACCCTGCGCAGTGGAAGTGAACGCACAACTGGTTCGCAAAGCACTCCACCAAACTCACGCGCTTGCCGAAGGCGACCGCGTCGAGGTGGTTACCCTTGTTGGAGGCGGCTAACGCTGAATATCTCATGAGTACCCATCAACCAACCATCAATGCTCGAACCGCGCCAGTGAGCCCGGCACTGCCGCCGCTCCGCATCGGAAGTTTCACGCTGACCAGCCGACTGGTGGTCGGCACGGGCAAGTATCGGGACTATGGAACGATGCAGGCTGCGATTGAGGCGTCCGGCGCCGATTGCGTCACGGTGGCCGTGCGCCGCGAGCGCCTCGTTGACGCCGAGGGGCGATCGATCCTGGATTTTCTGCCGCTGGAGCGCCTGACGATTCTGCCAAACACCGCCGGCTGCTTCACCGCTGAGGACGCCGTGCGTGTCTCGCGGCTCGGGAGAGAGATCCTGGAACAGCTGGGAAACCCGGGCGCTGGCTGGGTAAAACTTGAAGTGCTCGGCGACCGAACCACGCTGCTTCCAGACCCAGTAGGAACGCTCGAAGCATGCAAGGAGTTGGTGAAGGACGGTTTCACGGTGCTCTGCTATTCGAGTGATGATCCGATCATCGCGGCGCGCCTGCGCGATGCGGGCGCGGCCAGTGTGATGCCTGCTGGAAGTCCGATTGGTAGCGGCCGTGGCATTGCAAATCCCGCAGCAATCCGCATGGTGATTGATCGTCTCAAGCTTGCCGAACAAGGCGGCAGTGCCGAGTATCCGGTGATCGTTGATGCTGGCGTTGGTACAGCCAGCGACATCGTGCACGCTATGGAACTCGGTGCGGACGGCGTTCTACTGAACACTGGAATCGCGCACGCGCAAGACCCGGTGCGAATGGCGCACGCCATGCGTCTGGCGCTTGATGCAGGCTGGCACACAGCGCGCGCGGGGAGAATTCCGCGCAAGCTCTACGCCAACGCCAGCAGCCCGTGGGAAGGCGTCATCACCCACATCCCCGGAGAATGAAGCCGCTGTCATTGGGACTAGTGGTGGCGTAAGTGGGGACAGCGGTGCCGTAATGATGAACCGCGGTGCCGTAATTAGGGACAGTGGTGCCAGGCACCTATTTAGTGATCGACGCGATGTCCAAGAATTGGCTCGAGTTCCTTCACCATCGCCGCGACCGTCGCCGCATCGCGTGACTCAAGGTTCAAGCGCAACAATGGCTCCGTGTTTGACATGCGGATGTTCGCCCACCAACTGCCGCAGTCGATGCTGAGGCCATCAAGCGTGTGGAACTTCGCGGCCGGATACTTGGCACGCAACGCGTCCAGCGCACCTTGCTTGTCCTCGTTTTCGAAGTTGATTTCGCCGCTCTGCGAGAACTTCCGGAACCGCTTGATGCATTCGGACACCGGCTTGCCGGCCGCCACCAACGCACTCACCACATTGATGAACGCGCGCGCGCCACTGTCGGTGCACCACATGTCGCCAAAGTAGAAGTGCCCGCTCAGTTCGCCACCAAACGGCGCGCCGGTCTCGCGCAACTTCTGCTTCATGAATACATGTCCGACGCGCCCTTCAACCGGTACGCCACCCGCCGCACGAACACTCTCTTCAACGGAGCGTGTGCTACGCAGGTCGTACACAATCGCAGCGCCCGGCTGCGCCTTCAACCAGCCCTGCGCCAGCCATGCGGTCAGCAAGTCGCAGCCGATCGGCTCACCCTTCTCATCAATCACCATGCAGCGGTCGGCATCACCGTCAAAGCAGACACCAAAGTCAGCCTTGAGCGTGCGAACGCCTTCGCGCGTCGGC
>JBIKZY010000060.1:0-13143 GCA_044354475.1 Phycisphaerales bacterium | reverse complement strand
ACCTCGAGCCTGAATGGGACACAGGGTGACCTGGGGCCGCGCTCAAAAGTGAATGCCTCTACCGGCGTATTTCCAGCCGACACGGCCGCGGAAACAAGCACTTGGCCGTCGATTCCGAGTGGTCAAAGCGCGATCGGCCGCCGCGTGCAGATCAACGCCAATGACCTGAATCCCGCGCAGAATGCTGGCGCCGTCTATATCGCCGAATGCCAATACGTGCACCCACAGGATGCCGCCAACAATAACGACAACAACAACGCCAGCTACCGATTGTTTACGGTGGGCGGGCTCACCAGCGGGGCGTACACGCTTACGCTCGCAGGGTCAACATTCCAGCAGAAGCCAGCCATCTATCACTGGGGGACAGTGGTTCCGAGCGTTGCTTACTCCGTGGTTGACATGGCGGACGGCCGCTTCGTTGTTGGCTACAACGTCACCCCGAACGCCAACGGCACGTATCACTACGAGTACGCCATCTACAACATGAACTCGGATTCTTCCGGAGGCAGTTTCTCCGTTCCGATTCCAGCCGGAGTGACGGTAACAAACGCAACGTTTAAGGACATTGCATATCACTCGGGCGAGCCATACAACGGCACGGACTGGACCATTTCCAATAGCGGTGGTCAGTTGGTCTGGCAGTGCACGCAGACCTTTGCGCAGAATGCAAATGCCAACGCATTGCGATTCGGCACCCTCTACAACTTTGCGTTTGACGCAAATAGCCCAGGAGTGAGTGGCAACACTGCACTGGGCGTGTTCAAGACCGGTGCAAGCGTTGCTGTTCGCGGATTGGTTCCTGCGACGGTTTGCCGTTCTGGCGACTTGGACTGCAACGGGATCATCGATGGTGCTGATCTGGGATCACTGCTAGCCAACTGGGGCCCATGCCCAGGTGGTACGACCGGATGCGTCGGCGACCTCAACAACAACGGTATCGTTGATGGAGCCGACCTGGGAACGATGCTTTCCAACTGGGGTTAATGCCTCATAGTGACTGAAACCATCCGCCGCCCGGCACAGTGCCGGGCGGCGGCTTTCAAAGACTTGGACAAGGAACTGTCAATGAAGATTCGAACACTGATCGGGACGCTCGCCACCGCCGGTATCGCACTTGGCGTGGGGCAGATGACCGCTACGGCAGTGCCGGGCGATGGTGGAACAAGTGACTCGCAAGCAGGACCGGACGTCATTGTTGGAGGCATGCCGGACGTATCAAAGTACGGCGGAGCCATCGTCAACGGCGTAAGCATCATGGCGTACGCGTTTGGTTCCACCAGCTGCAACATCGGCACGCAGCAACTCGATTGGTACAGCGGAACCAGCGACCATCCGATCATCCCGCAGAATGCGTACCGCATCAAGAATGGTCGCATTGAGCAAATTGGTCTCAGCTGGATGAAACACGGCTTCTGCGCATTGCAGCAAACGCTGTGCGGATCCTGCGCCCCCGCTGGCAGTGGCTGCCCGAGCCTCTTGGGTATCGGTTGTAGCGATCCGTACACCTCGGGCCTGAACGGGTCACAGACTGACCTTGGTCCGCGCTTTGAGGCCAACCCATCCACTGGCTACTTCCCAGCCACTGGATCAACCACGTGGCCGTCGATTCCGAATGGTCAAAGCGCGATCGCCCGCCGCGTACAGATCAAGGCCACCGACCTTGATCCGGCGCAGAATGCTGGCGCCGTCTATGTGGCCGAGTGCCAATACGTGCACCCACAGGATGCCGCCAACAACAACGACAACAACAACGCCAGTTACCGATTGTTTACGGTTGGAGCGCTGTCCGGTGGGGCGTACACGATCACGCTCACTGGCTCGACGTTCCAACAGAAGGCCGCCATCTACGCCTGGTCGGTGGTCTCACCAACGGTGAGTTACGCGGTGGCTGATGCGCCCGATGGTCGGTACATCGTTGCCAGCAATGTCACCACCAACACGGATGGTTCGTACCACTACGAATACGCCATCTTTAACTACAACTCAGACAGTGCTGGACGCAGTTTCTCCATGCCGATCCCATCGGGCGTAACGGTGAGCAACATGGCGTTCAAGGACATCGCCTATCACTCTGGCGAACCATACAACAGCACCGACTGGACCATGTCCATCGCCGGCGGCATGATGAAGTGGGAGTGCACGGAGACCTTTGCGCAGAACGCCAACGCCAACGCACTGCGTTGGAGCACGCTCTACAACTTCTCGTTTGATTCAAACGGGCTGCCTGGAAATGGCAACGCCGTGATCGGGCTGTTTAAGACCGGTGGCACGTTGGGCGTGGCGACACAGGTGCCCGTGAATCCATGCAGATTCGGCGATCTTGACTGCAACGGAGTTGTGAACGGCGCCGACCTGGGTCTCCTTTTGGCAAATTGGGGCCTCTGCCCCAACGGCACGGCTGGATGCTTCGCTGACTTGGATGGCAACGGCGTGGTGAACGGCGCTGATATGGGCTTCCTGATGGGGAACTGGGGCTGATTGAAGTGAGCGCCGGGCATGACTCCGGCGAGTGAATACAGAAACCAATCCGCCGCCCGGCCATGTGCCGGGCGGCGTTGTTGATTTCGGCTTACAGTTGTCTCCCCGATGGCAGATCCCGCCCCCAATGCCCCTGCTCGCCCGCGCTTGGAACCAATGGCACTGGCTGCATTCCTGGTGGCACTGGTGCTGGGTTGGTGCCCACTCACCGCGCTTGGGGCGATTGTGTTGGCGGCGATTGCACTGCGGCGCATTCGGCGGCCGGGTGTAGTGCGCACCGGAAACGGGCTGGCGATTGCGGCCATGGTGATTGCCACCGGAATTCTGTTCACCGAAGGCTGGCTGCTCGACGAATGGAAAACCGAAGTGCAAGAGTCGATGGAAGCGCAAGCGGTGGATTCCATTGAAGCGAGCATGACCGTGCTGCTGGCGGTAGCAGCGGAGTGGGACGAGCGAAGTACCCCACCCGCGGAGAACGAACGCGCGGAGTTTGCGCGGGAGATCGCAGCGCGGGCTGGCGCGGTGAGAAATGTGACCGTGACTCGCCGCAGTGTGGAAGGATTGACCGACCCCATCATTTCCACGGCGTTCAATGCCAGTTGTGAGCGCGGCACGGTGTTTGGTAACGCCACGTTTGCAACGGTTCCGGCAACATTGCCGCCGAGATTAGTGCTTCGATCCATTGAAGTGGAATTTGCGGGAGTGCGCGTGCAACTGCCTGCCGCGGATGCTGCTCCAACAACGCCACCGTCGCTTCCGCCTACTTCGCCGCTGCTGGCTCCGAGCACCCCATGAATACCGACGCGATTTCTTCACCGTCAACGGCCCCGCAACTCCCTGATTCGGAATCACCCGCTAGCGGTCCGCTGCGCTGGAGTCGATTAGCGATGGCATCGATCGTGCTATCGGTGCTTCCGATCGGCAGCATCTTGGCGCCGCTTCTGGGAATTGTTGCGCTGTTTCGATTCCGTGGTCGTCCGAACCTTCTTGGACGCGGGCTTGCGTGGGGTGGCATCGTCCTCGGGTTTATTGCTAGTTCCATCATGGTGGCGTCGGCGTATGGGATCTATCGATCATTCGTGGATCTGACAGCTCGCCCCAGTACTGCGCTACAAGCGGCGTGGACGGGTGATGCAGAACAGTTCCGACTGCAGATGGCTGGTCCAGGAAAGGACGCCACCGCCGCCACCATCAACGAATGGATTGCGCCGCTTCGGGAACGCTTCGGCACCCTCGACGCTGTGGAACTTGCCCCCAGCACCCCCGCAGTCGCCGGGACCACCCAACCCGTAGCGCGCACGGAACGAGAAATGCGCGCCCTGTATGTCGCGGTGTTCCGCAAGGATTCAGGGGTTACCCGCCTCCCGCTTGAAGTGACATTTGAGCGCCCGGTGGGGGTGGACGCCGTCACCGCCATCTTGGTGCGCCGATTCCGCTTCGACCTCCCCGACGGAACGCGTATCGTGTTCCCTGACGATGAACTCACCGACCCCGAGCAGCCAGCCGCAGACCCCCGCCCCTGACCAAGAGGTGGTCATTGAAGTTGACGACCTGCTCATGCAGTTCGGCAGCCAGACCGTACTCACCGGGCTTGACCTGAAAGTGCGGCGCGGCGAGACGCTGGTCATCATGGGCGGTTCCGGATGCGGCAAGAGCACCCTGCTGCGCTTAATGATTGGAGCAATCGCTCCGACGCGCGGCAAGATCCGACTGTTCGGTGAAGACATTGCGGTTGCAAGCGAATCGAATCTTGATGCACTGCGCAAGCGCTTCGGCATTCTGTTCCAGAGCGCTGCGCTCTATCAGTCCATGTCAATTGCCGAGAACGTGGCGCTACCTATGCGCGAACTCACTGACCTTCCCGGTGATCTGATTGATCTACAGGTCAAGATGAAACTGGAAGCCGTTGGTCTGCGCGAACACGCTGACAAATTCCCAGCGCAGATTTCCGGCGGCATGAAGAAGCGCGCTGGCCTCGCACGCGCGCTGGCACTTGATCCGGAAATCATTTTCTATGACGAACCAAGTGCTGGTCTCGATCCGGTGACGAGCGCGGAAATTGACCAATTGATTCTGACGCTCACTAAGAAACTTGGCGTGACCAGCGTGGTGGTGACGCACGAAATGGACAGTGCCTTCACCATTGCTGACCGCATGGTGATGCTTGATAAGGGACGTTGCCTGAAGATTGCGCCGCGCGCTGATTACGAGCGCATTCGCAGCGTCAGCAAGGATGAAGCCGCAGTCATGCCAGAGGATGACCGCATTGTTCGGCAGTTTGTTCGCGGCGATGCGTTTGGACCGATCACCGATCGGCGCACGCTCACTAGTTATTCCGATGATTTGATGGGATTGCTTGGGCACATGCCCGCATCGCCGTCAATCACGCCTTCGCGCTGACGTCGACGGATACTCGCTGACTGACGCGGCGCGCCACGGAACCGGCGCGCCATTGATGTACGGATGCAGACCATGAAGCCCATTCCGAAATCACTCAACGGCAGCCGCGTTACCGTCATGGGGCTGGGGCAGTTTGGCGGCGGACTGGGAGTCACGCGCTGGCTGGTAGAGCGCGGCGCACGCGTACTGCTCACTGACCGGGATCCTGCTGAAAAGTTGGTGCGCCCACTTGCGGAATTGGCGGGGGCCATTGCCAATGGATCGGTGACGCTGCGGCTTGGTGGCCATGATGAAGCGGACTTCGTGAATGCTGATCTGGTCATTGCCAACCCCGCCGTTCCAACACCATGGAACAACATCTATCTGAACGCGGCGCGCGCGGCGGGCACGCCGGTGACCACGGAAATCAGACTGGCAGTGGACACACTGGACCGCGATCGCACCGTTGCGGTGACTGGCAGCGCTGGAAAGAGTAGTACGGCAAGCATGCTGGCCCTCATTCTCAATGATGACGGGCGCGCCGCACAACTTGCGGGAAATATCGGCGGGTCGATCCTGAGTTCGCCGCGCCTTCCTGGCGAGTGGACGGTGCTTGAACTCTCCAGCGCCATGCTGTGGTGGCTCACCGATGGCGCCGCATGGGCCGGGCTTGAACCGTGGGCAGCGCGCGTTGCAGTGCTCACTAATTTGGCGCCAAACCATGTGGATTGGCACGGATCGTTTGAACACTATGTCGCCAGCAAGTCAGGAATCCGGCGCGGACAACGAGCGGGCGATGCGTTCGTTTCGCTCTTTACGGAGGAGCAGCCGGTCGCGGCCGCGGACGTTGCGCAGGTAACGCGTGGCGCGTGGTGGGAGGGCGCGGCGGTGCCAAACGAGGCAGAGCGCGCGGCGCTGCTGGCGTCCATCGATCTGCCATACGTACCGGGAGAACACCAACGCCGCAATGCCCGGCTCGCAGTGCTCGCGGCAGAGGCGGCGATCCGCTCGGCGGGTCAAACGCCTGACCGCGCACGGCTGGTGGCGAAGCTTGCTGAATTCCGCCCGCTGCCGCATCGTTTGGAACTGGTGGGAACGCACGGCGGAATGCGCTGCTTCAATGATTCCAAGAGCACCACACCGGATGCCACGCTGTTGGCGATCACTTCATTTCCTGACCCGCGGCGCATTCACTTGATCGCTGGTGGCTACGACAAAAAGGTTGATCTGTCCGCGATCCGCGACTTGGCTCCGCACCTTGCCGGCCTGTATGCGATTGGAGCGACTGCGCCGCAACTGGCGCCTACTCCGCCAGCGGTCGATTGCGGAACACTGGAACAGGCGGTGCACGCGGCAGCCGCACGGGCACAACCGGGCGATGTGTTGCTCCTTTCACCCGCCTGCGCGAGTTGGGGGCAATTCACCAACTACGAGCACCGGGGCGAATCCTTCGCGGCATTGGTGAAGTCTCTGTAGGATTGCCGACAAAATGGCTATGAACGCTGCTACCGATCGACCCTTTCCGCGCCGCATGGCGGTTACCGCACTTTTGACCTCTTCGGTCATCATGGCGAGTGCCTTCGTGACGGGTTGCTACAGCACCTCAGGCGGATTCATGCCGCACACCGATGGTGGCTTCACCTACGAGTCGACGCAGTTACTGCCGACCACGGTGATGGTGCTTAACTCCTGCGACCGCTCGCCGAACCATCCCGATGGCACTCCGTTCTTCATCATGGAGATCCCGCCGGGCAAGCAGTTGACCTTCAACTTTGAAGCCGATGGTGGCGACGATCCGGTCAACCGCCCAGCACGCATGATGTACTCACTGTGGAAGAAGGGGACGCAAACCGGCACCCTTGAGAACATCCTCAGTTGCCCAAGTGCCGCGTGTCGCAAGATTGTTGTCAGCTACCGCCCTGCTCCTGAGCAGGCGCGAGCAGACGAGTCCTACCGCATGCAAACTGGTAGCGATGCGCCCGGACCAGTTGCACAGCCGCGTGCGCCTCGCACCGACCGCCAGTCATCGGATACCTGATTGATGGCTGCCGAATATCGCATCGGTCACGGATATGACCTGCACCGGCTGGAACCATGCGCGCCGCATGGCACTGGTCGTCCGTTTGTACTGGGTGGAGTGAGTTTCGAACATGATCGCGGGCCGGTGGCGCATTCGGATGGGGACGTGTTGATGCACGCGGTCACCGACGCCATTCTGGGGGCGATTGGTGCTCCTGATATTGGGCAATTGTTTCCAGACACCGCGCCTGAGAATGATGGACGCCCAAGCCGAATATTCCTTGAAGAGGCCGTGCGCCGCATGCATGCCGCCGGCTGGACCATTGGAAATATGGACATGACGGTGATTTGCGAGCGCCCCAAATTGGGCGGGCGCAAGCAGGAAGTGCTGGCCAATCTGTCCCACATCTTGGGGGTGCCCGCCGCCGACCTCAACCTGAAGGGCAAGACGCACGAACGCGTCGATGCCGTGGGCGAGGGACGAGCGATTGAGGCGCACGTGGTGGTGTTGCTCGTTCACAAGAAGTAAGTGCGGAACCGCGGTGAAGGCGACGGGGATCGAAAGATCGCCATACGATCACCTTCCTTATGCGCGCGATCATCACAGGCCAAATCGGTGTTGACAAGAAGCCCTACCTTGAGTCCTTAGTGGATGAGGCGGGAAGACGCCACAAAAAAGTGGAGTTGTTCAACGTTGGCAACATGATGTACGCGGAAGCGCCTGACGTACGTCCGGGGCGCATCTTGGATCTGCCGTGGTCGCGTTTGGCAAACCTGCGTCGCGCGGTGCTCAAGGATGTGATTGCCGCAACATCACCAGCCTCTGCGCACCCCAACCTGATCATCAATACGCATGCCACTTTCCGGTGGCGACATGGTCTATTCAGTGCGTTTGACTTTGATCAGTTGCAGATGCTGAAGCCAGATATGTTCATCTGCTTGGTGGACAACATTGAAGTGGTCCACTACCGACTGCACCAAGAGCATGACATTGATGCCACGCTGAAGGATTGCATGGTGTGGCGTGAAGAAGAAATCTTGGCCACTGAATTGATGGCGCAGGCGCTTGGATGCGGACAGAATTTCTACATCTTGAGCCGTGGTCGCCAACGCGACACCGTGGAAACTGCGCTGCGGCTGATTACTCGGCCGGAGATGAAGAAGGTGTATCCAAGCTTTCCGATGAGCCATGTCATGGACATGCCGGACGTGCTTGCTGAAATCGATCACTTCCGCGACGCACTTGCGAAACACTTTGTCACCTTTGATCCCGGTGATGTGGATGAGAAGTTGTTGCTTGATCGCGCGATCGAAGCAGCGCGCACGGGCAAGGATTTCATTGATGTTGAAGCGCATAGTTTCGGCGGACGCGCCGGCGGTCCCGCCATGCGCGTGCCCGTGCGCGAGATCCTTGATATCGCTGGTGATATTGACGGTCAGATTTACATGCGTGACTTCAAGCTGATCGATCAGGCAGACATGATCGTGAGCTTGGTGCCAGAGCTTCCAAACGGCCAGCCGGGACTTTCGAGCGGCGTGGAGCGAGAGTTGCAACACGCCTTCGAGCACACCAAAGATGTCTACGTGGTGTGGAAGCCGAAGAAGAATCCAAGTCCGTTCATTACTGAAACGGCCACCAAGATCTTCCGCACGGTGGACGAGGCGCTCGCCCACTTCGAGGCAAAGGGCATGTTTGCGCCCACGGACTTGTTCGGGCATTAAGCGCGGGCGGGACGGGCGGGCGTAGTGGGGTCAGCCCCGCGGCAGGCGCGGCGGGAAGCCCGGCAGCCACCGCGGCGGCACGTCGTGGGGATGGCGAGTCCCGAAACCCACAGGGTGGGGCATCGACAGCCGAATTGCCGGCGAGGAAGGACGTTTTGACACCCGGTTGCGGCGATTTCGCTTCCGAATTTCTGCAGCCGGGCTACTCTTTAGCTCGCGCCTGATACGCCCCGCTGCTACTGACCTTGGAGCCTGCACTTGAAGATCTCGATCCGAACGATCGCCGGAACCGCCGTAGCTGCCGCAGTGTTGGCGATGCCAGCGGCTGCGCAAGTTTCCACGCGCGCTGGGATCGGTGCAATTCCGTACAACGACGGTCCGGGTGTGCTGGGCGTGACCTTCCGCACCTGGGCACCCAATGCAACCGCCGTGGCGGTGGGAGGCATCTTCAACAACTGGAGTGCAACATCCCATCCGTTGTCGAGTGAGGGCAATGGATGGTGGTCGCGCGATGTGGCGCTGATTCAAGCGGGCGCGCAATACAAGTTTGCCATTACGCGCGGTACCACCACACAGTGGAAGAATGACGCGCGCGCACGGAGGCTCACGAACTCGGTTGGTACCTCGGTGGTTTACAACCCCAATGGGTACGCGTGGCAGTCGAATAATTTCCAGATGCCCGCATGGACCAATGTCGTGGCGTATGAAATGCACATCGGCACATTTCATGTGCCGACTGGTGCTGCGCTTCCCGGCACGTTCGCAACGGCGACCGCCAAGCTTGACCATCTGCAGGCACTCGGCGTCAACGTGCTGGCACTGATGCCAACCAATGAATTTGCGGGCGACATCAGTTGGGGCTACAACCCAGCGCACCCCTTCAGCGTGGAGAGTTCCTACGGCGGACCGGATGCACTGAAGGCCTTTGTTGATGCGGCGCACCAGCGCGGGATTGCCGTCATGGGCGATGTGGTCTACAACCACTTCGGACCGCAGGACATGGACCTTTGGAAGTATGACGGATGGAGTACCAGTAGCACCACTGGCGGCATCTTCTTCTACGAAGACGCCAATGCCAGTACGCCATGGGGAGCACGCCCCAACTACGGCAGAGGCGAAGTACGCACGTACATCAAGGAAAATACGATGATGTGGCTCGACGAGTTTCGGCTCGACGGGCTGCGCTTTGATGGCACCAAATTCATGCGTCTGCGCGATTATGCCGGACCGGAAATTCCAGATGGTTGGAGCATGCTGCAGTGGTGCAACGAGTCCGCTGACGCGCAGTTTCCTGGCAAGCTCATGGTGGCTGAAGATCTGGGCGACAACGCGTGGATCACCAAGACCACCGGCGCTGGCGGCGCTGGCTTTGACTCACAATGGGACGGCTCGTTTGCATTCCCAGTGCGGTCCGCGCTTGAAGCAGCCAGCGATTCATCGCGTGACATGTTTGCCGTTCGGGATGCAATCAACAAGAACTTCAACGGCTCGATGCAACAGCGCGTCATCTACACCGAGAACCATGACGAAGTGGCCAACGGTCGAAGCCGTGTTCCAGAGACAATCTGGCCCGGAAATGCCGGCAGTTGGTACAGCCGCAAGCGCTCCACACTTGGAGCAGCGCTGGTGATGACTGCGCCGGGTATTCCGATGATCTTCCAGGGTCAAGAGTTCTTGGAGGACGGTTACTTTGCTGCTGAAGACCGGCTGGATTGGAATAAGGCGACCACCTACAGCAAGGTCACCGACCTGTACCGCAGTTTGATTCGGCTACGACGCAATCTGGACGGCACCAGCCGCGGATTGAGCGGGGCATCGACCAACGTCTTCCATGTGAACAACAATGCCAAGGTGCTGGGCTTCCATCGGTGGCAGAACGGTGGTGCGGGTGATGACGTGGTGGTGCTCACCAACTTCAGCAATGTTTCCTACCCCAACTACCGCGTTGGCCTGCCCCGCGGCGGACTGTGGCGGGTGCGTTTCAACAGCGATTCCACCGCCTATTCGGCCGATTACGGGAACTACGCGGCGACCGATGTCACCGCCGACAACTCCGGCTACGACGGCCTGCCATTCAGTGGGAACTTCCGATTTGGCCCGTACACCTCGGTGATCTTTAGTCAGTCAACGCTAAGCCCGTTTGACCTGAATGGCGACTGGCTGGTCGGCGGGGCCGACTTGGGCGTGCTTTTGGCGCAATGGGGCGGGCCGGGAACGGCCGACTTCGATGGCGACGGGATCGTGGGTGGTTCCGACATCGGGAGAATGCTTGCTGCTTGGGGAATAGTCCAATAACAATCGGTGATGATTTCATACTGATGCTTGCATCCGCATGAAATTGGGTTACTTTGTGAAGGTTCGGTGTTTGAGGTTTGGAACAAGGGCGATCGCGGCGTGCCGCGGCTTCTGTCCGTTTCCTGACTTCCATCGGAGCCTCTCATCATGAAGAATTTGATCACCACTGCAAGCGTCTTGCTCATTGCATCGGCAGCTCACGCCGGTGTTACCGGTTCGTACACCGACGCAACCTTTGACCTCTTCGACAACGGACTCGACAACCTCGACATCACCGGCGTCGGCGTCTCCGACGACGGCACCAACGTCACGTTTGCCGTCACCACGCGCGGCTTCCAGAACTGGACCAAGTACATGATCGCCATTGACAGCGATCCGACCGGTGGCACCGGCACCAACGCATGGAGCCGCCCTTGGGATTTGAACGGCGCACAGATCGAGCACTTCATGGGTTCTTGGGTTGATGCGCCGTCGAACAACGTTCAGAAGGTCGCCTTCCGCAACGGTGCCTGGGACTGGGGGAACTACGAGACCCTCTCGAACAGCGTCTCTGGCAACACGGTGTTCTTCACGGCTTCGCTGGCTTCACTCGGACTCTCGGCGGGTCAGACTTTCTCGTTTGACGTTGGCACCTCCGGTGGCGGCAACGACCCAGCGGTCGATCTGCTGAGCCGCTCCGACGCAGCAACCACTGGTTGGGGTTCGCCCTCCGTCTCGGGTGCGTTCAGCACTTACACCGTCACTCCCACCCCGGGTGCTATTGCGCTCTTGGGACTCGCCGGCATCGCTGGATCGCGTCGCCGCACGAAGTGATGAGACATTGACCGGTTGCGACGTGATCGCGACAGGCACAAACAAACGCGGCGGGCGCTTTCGAGCGCCCGCCGCGATTTCTTTTGGAACTTCAGCACTGCCGCGTGAGGTACGGGCAGGTTTCCCGTGCAATCAAGCCTTCACGCCACCAAATGCTGGCAGGTAGCCGGTCTTGAAATACTCGCCAACCATGCGGTCGGTATTGAATATCGCCGGCACAGTCGTGGCGGAACGGATCGCGCGCGCAATCCACTTGGCGGGCAGCCCATCGGTGCCGAGTTCGTAGAACTCCGGAACCACCTGCTGCTCCAGCAAGCTGTACAGACTCTCAGCGTCAGCCTCGTTCTGCACTTCGTTGTCGGGGTTCTCGCTGCCGTCACCGATCGCCCAGCCGTTGGTGCCGTCGTAGGACTCCGGCCACCAGCCGTCGAGCACGCTCAGGTTGATACCGCCATGCAGCGGTGGCTTCATCCCGCTTGTGCCACTGGCTTCGTAGGGGCGTAGCGGGTTGTTGAGCCAGACGTCGCAACCGGAGGTGAGCATGCGCCCAACCTCCATGTCGTATTCCTCGATGAGGGCAACGCGACCTTGGAAGCCAGCGTCATGCGCAAATCGCCAAATCATCTGCGCGAACTCTTGCCCACCCATGTCCTTGGGATGAGCCTTGCCAGCGAAGACGATCTGTACTGGGCGATCCTTGGCGGTCAGAATGCGCAAGATGCGTTCCACATCATGGAAGATCAGCGGCGCGCGTTTGTAGGTTGCAAAGCGGCGCGCAAAGCCGATGGTGAGGGCGTTGTCGCGGAATGCTTCGCCAGCACACATGAGGTCCAGCGGACCTTCGCCGCGCGCCATGGCCTGCCGGCGCAGGCGCGTTCGCACGAATCCAACCAACTTGTGGCGCAGTGCGCAGCGCATTGCCCAGAAGTCGGAGTGTCCAACGGACGGGACCGCCGCCCATGGGTTGGCGTCCGGCGATGAATTTCCAATATCGATGCCAACCGAGCGGCGCCAGAAGGAGCGCGCCTCAGGGGCGATCCAGGTGGGGATATGAATGCCATTGGTGACGCTGCCGATCGGAACGTCTGCCGCAGGGCGACCAAACACCTCGGTCCACATTTCGCGGCTGACGCGACCATGCAACTTGGAGACGCCGTTCACGCGCTCGGCAAGCCGGAGCGCCAACACGGTCATGCAGATGGGACCGCTGCCCGGGCGCTCGCGTCCAAACTGCGCGAAGGATTCCTGCGTGAATCCAGCGTTGCGGAGTGGGCGCCGCAGTGCTTTCCAACACATCTCTACGTCGTAGCGATCGTGGCCGGCTGGCACTGGGGTATGCGTGGTGAATACAGTGGATTGGCGAACGCGCTGTACCGCGGCATCAAGAGTCATGCCTCGTGAAACCAATTGCGAAAGGCGCTTCAAGCCGGCAAATGC